>JACQPC010000028.1 GCA_016207695.1 Candidatus Doudnabacteria bacterium
ACCGTGTTCTGGAATTTGCTTTCGTAATCGGGACGTGGTCCCATTTCTTTATCGACACTTTTTCCGCAGACGGCATTCCGTGGCTGTACCCATTTAGCAAAAAACTTTATAATTATCCACTGGACCATAAGAAAATTACGATTTCTGAAACCGGATTTCTTAAACACTGGACGCAATTTATCAAAGAATATTCCCAAATTTTTTCTTTCAAGGCCGAAATAGCATTAATTATCATAGCTTTAATTAGCTTAATCTATGGCTAGGCAGCAAGTAACAGGCGAAAAACACTGGTATGTACTTCACACCTACTCGGGCTACGAGGACAGTGTGGCGTTCAACCTCAAGCAGCGTATTGAATCCATGGGCATGGAGGATAAGATCTTTAATGTGCTGGTTCCCAAGGAAAAAAAGATCAAGATTAAAGAAGGCAAGAGAGTCACAGTTGAAGAAAAGATTTTCCCAGGCTATGTTTTAGTGGAGATGATTGTAACCGACGATTCCTGGTATGTAGTTCGGAACACCCCAAATGTCACAGGATTTGTGGGATCTGGAACTATCCCAACCCCCATTGGGGAAGTGGAAATCGTAAGCTTGCAGAAACGAATGGGGGTTGAAGAACCTAAATACAAAATCGATGTCCACGCCGGCGACCTGACCCGAATTATGGACGGTCCGTTTAAGGATTACGAAGGCAAGGTTTCGGAAGTCGATGAAGAAAAAGGCAAGATTAAGGTTTTGGTGTCAATCTTCGGTCGCGAGACACCGGTAGAATTAGACTTTTTGCAAATCAAGAAACTATAACCTATGGCAAAGAAAGTAAAAACAATAGTAAAGCTCCAGCTCCCGGCAGGAAAAGCAACTCCCGCGCCGCCGGTAGGCACGGCTTTGGGCCCGCACGGCATTAACATTGGCCAGTTCACCAAGGACTTCAACGAAAAAACAGCGCCTATGGGCGACACTATCATTCCTGCTGAAATCACTATCTATGAGGACAGGTCATTCAGCTTTATTCTCAAAACACCCCCGGCCTCGGTTCTGATCCGCAAAGCCGCCGGCTTGGAAAAAGGTTCGGGAGATCCTCTAAAGAATAAGGTTGGCAAAATCAGCATAACCCAGCTGCGGGAAATCGCGGAGAAGAAAATGCCTGACCTTAACGCTAATGATATCGATGCCGCCCAGAAAATCGTAGCGGGTACGGCTAGATCTATGGGGATAGAAGTGGTTGATTAATAAATTAACGCAATGCTGAATTTAATTCAGCATCTCATTATAAGACCCTGAATCAAGTTCAGGGTTGCGATAAGGGAAATATATGGCTCTAAATCTTACGTTGCGAAAAGTTTACCTCTATCTGTTTGCGGTCGTGGGTTTGGTCCTTATTATTATTGGTTCGGTAAGCCTCATCAACCTTGGTCTTAAGACTTGGATTTTTACAAAGGCTGATGACGCCATGTGTTATTATGGGCCAAGATATGCAGCTCCTATGAAGGAGAATGGCACCGCAGGACAAACGCAAGAAGAATTGGATCGCCAACGAGCGGAAGACGAGCGCTACTGCAAAGAAGTTACAAGACCAGCCCAGAAGCAGACCCAGGCTGCCCTCGCCATTGCCCAACTAATTGTGGGAGTCCCATTATTCGGCTACCACTGGATGTTAATCAGAAAGGAAGGCCAGGTATAATGGGTAAACGTTTAAACAACGCGCAGAAAGAAATCGATGCGAATAAAGTTTATGGCATCGAGGAAGCTGTGGCATTGGCCAAAAAAACCGCCACTACCAAGTTTGTAGGCAACGTCGAAGTTCACGTCCGTTTAGGTATCGATCCGAAGCAAACCAGTCAGACTGTGCGGGCCACTGTTACGCTACCTCACGGCACCGGCAGGTCAAAAAAGATTGCTGTATTCAAAGGGCCTGAAGGTGAGGAGTTGATCAAAAAAATCAAAGAAACAGAAAAAGTGGACTTTGACATGGCAATTGCCGAACCCGCCATGATGCCAAAGCTCGCCCAAATTGCCAAGATTCTGGGACCCAAAGGCTTGATGCCGAATCCGAAATCCGGAACTGTAACTACGGACATCGAGAAAACCGTGCAGGAGTTTTCTTCCGGTAAAACGGAGTTCAAAAATGACGATTCCGGCAATGTGCATATCACGATAGGGAAGACTAATTTTGACGACAACCAGCTAATTGAAAACCTTAAGGCGTTTATGGTTGCCCTGCGGTCAGCCAAGCCATCAGAAGTCAAAAAGGAGTTTATCCAAAGCATCTCCCTCCACGCCACCATGTGCCCAGCATTTAAGATAAAAATTTGATATAATACGTTTGCTTATGTTGATAACTAGAAATAAAAGGATTTGGTCAATGTTTGCTCGAACTTCCTAAACACTCGCTAGGAAGTCCTCTTCTGACTGCCCTAGCGGGCAGTTTTTGTATTATCGATAATTTATGGGATATACATAAATCCAGCGATCGCGGTTTTTATGTATATCGCGGAAACATTATAC
>JACQPC010000003.1 GCA_016207695.1 Candidatus Doudnabacteria bacterium
ACTTTACAGCCTTTAGCATCGGCTCTTTGAGCGTGGCTACATTCACAAACCATTGCTCTTTGATCTGCGGTTCGATAATGCCGCTGCCGCGGGAATTGGTAGCAATCCGGTGAATGTAATTTTCGTCAATTTTATCAATTAAACCTTTTGCTTTCAATTTTTCAACGATCAGGGGGCGGGCTTTCTTGATATGTTGGCCCGCAAACTCACCAGCTATGGGTAATAATTTTCCGTCAAAATCAATAATTTGCTCAAAATCCAAATTATGCCGCTGCGCAATTTCAAAATCAGCCGCGTCATGCCATGGGGTTATAGTCATTACTCCTGTGCCAAACTTCGGATCAACTGCCTCATCTTTGATGATGGTTGCCGTAACTTTGCCATTAATCCATTCTACTTCCAGTTTCTGCCCGTGCTTGTAATTTTTGTAGCGTTTATCTAGAGGGTGCATGACCACATACTTGTCGCCAAACTTGGTTTCCGGCCGGGCTGTGCCAATGACAAATGGGCCATATTTAAGATAATAAAATAGCGCAGTTTCTTCTTTCCATTCCACCTCATCATCGGACACGGTAGTCTTAAGCTTAGGGTCCCAGTTAACTGTTCTGTTTCCCCGGTAGATCAGGCCAGCATCGAACATTGTTTTAAAAGCTGTCCGCACAGCCAACGTTCGTTTCTCATCAAGCGTATAAGCTTCGCGCGACCAATCGCAGGAAGCGCCCATGCGCCTAATTTGCTTAATGATATTGTCATGCTTGGCTTGGGCATAGGCTTCAACTTTTTTTAAGAACTCTTCCCGGCCCAAATCAAACCGGGTTTTGTTTTCTTGCTTGTAAAGATCAGCCTCAACTTTTGATTGGGTGGCGATAGCCGCATGGTCTGTGCCGGGAAGCCACAAGGTTTTTTTGCCGCGCATCCGTTCAAACCGGATCATAATGTCCTGCAAAGTCAAAAACAAAGCATGCCCGACATGCAAATCACCGGTGACATTGGGCGGAGGCATCATAATTGTAAATGGCTTGCCCGAAAGATTGTCAGGATTAAAGTAGCCGGAAAGTTCCCAGAGCTTATAGATGTCCGGTTCTTTTTTTTGGTCGTAGATTGTAGGTATGTCGTGCATAAAAATAAAAAGCACTTACGTGCTCAAGATCTCCCGCCGATGGCGGAAGAGGTACCATCTTGATTCCTTATGCGTCAATTGGTATAGTATAGAACCAATAGGCACTAAGGCTCTTATTTGTGCAAGTTAACGAATTGCTTTGTCGGCGGGTTCTACTTATTAGTTCTTCCCGCAGCTTGCCCTGTACCGGAACGAAGTGATTGGTACAAGGGCTCCGGGGTGACAGCCCCTTCATAGCTTTTGTTGGTTCGACAATCCGCTTTCAGTATAAGCAAAGCTGATTTTCGAGTCAAACAAAAACAAACCCGACAACTTTGAGGGGGGCACAATGAAACCTGGTCTTTCGATGGAAGGGCCGATTGGCGATGACGATCCTCCGCCAGAACTGCCCGAGACCATGTTTGTCTTTGTGGACAACCTCTTAGCCTTATTGGAGCAGGCCGGCATCCAGTTGCCGATAGAGGTGAAAGACTGGCTGCATGATACAGCAGACAGGGTCCACAGAACTTACATGGAGAATAGGGAGGAGGCAATTAAGGTAGTGCGGGAGGGCTTGCTGCGGCAGATTAGCAAGCTGGAAAGTGAAAAGGCAGAAATCCGCACTACTTGGCTAGAAGCCGCCAGGTATTATGAGGATCAGATCGGCGCTGAGCGCTTAAAGCAGCGTTTCGATGACATCACAGGCGCTCTCCGGCGGCAGGTTTATTTTGAAGAAATCCTGCCGTTACAGCTCAAACTCGCCTGTGTGCAGCATGAGCCCCGATGGCCTACGCTCGCCATTTTCGACGTCGGCGAGATGAAGGCTCACAACGATGAGTCCGGTTATGGCCACGCTTTCGGGACAGCGCTGCTGCGGGCAATAGGAACAACAGTTCGAGGCGCTATCCGGCATCCCGAACTTCCCGAAGGAGCTGACGTTTTCGCCCGGACTACCGATGGTGATGAGTTCGACCTGGTCTTTCCCGACCCTCCCACCATCCATGACGCCTATGAGGTCGCAAGCCGGCCGCGGGACTTTGTTGCCAATCGCAAGGACTGGAGCGAATTTCATCCCGGTCTTAGTGAGCCTCTTTGGCGGCCTCGTATTGATCTGGGGGCAGTGGCTGTTGACAGTGTCAGCCTTCGCGAAGCATATCTGTCATATCGAACTCCCGAAGAACGAACCATGTTTATTAAGGAGTTGATAAGGCAGTGGCGGGACATGGCTGACCAGGCCATGTATCATGCGAAAAGGGGTCGCTTGAATCATATCGTTTTTAGGCTGGCCCGTTGGGTCAACGGGGTGCTGGTCGAAATCCAGGAGCCAATCTCTTGGCTTAACCAAGAGTAGGTGCCGCGGTCTGACAGTGAGAACTGTCAGCCGCGGCACCAGGAGGTTTATTATTATTTTAAAACAACGTGAGGGTCAGCTTCAAAGTAAGAATCAGCTTTGATTTTTTTGTGCCTGATTCTGTAATATGCGGCTAGGCCGATCATGGCGGCGTTGTCCGTACAATACTCTAAAGGTGGGGTTGCAGGTTGTAGGTTGTAGATTATAGCCAGTTGCTTGAACCGTTGCCGCAAAAGTTCGTTGGCGGCGACGCCGCCGCCGAGCATGATGGTTTTGGGGCAGTATTTTTTTATAGCTTGTTCGGTTTTGGCAATTAGGCTGTCTATTATAGCCTGTTGTATTGAAGCTGCGATGTTCTGTTTAGTTATCTTGTCCAACTTTTTGTCCGATCGGACCATTTTTTGGACAGTATAGAGTACTGCGGTTTTGAGGCCGGAAAAGCTGAAATTCAAATTTTTGGAATTGATCATGGGACGAGGGAAATCAAATGCGCGCGGATTGCCTTTCTTAGCAAGCAGACTCAAGGCAGGTCCTCCCGGGTAACCTAAGCCCAAAAGCTTGGCGGTTTTGTCAAACGCCTCGCCAGCCGCGTCATCCAGCGTTTCCCCGACAATTTTGAGCTGACCGTGGCCTTTCATCAAGACCAGAAGTGTGTGCCCGCCAGAGACGATAAGAATCAAAATTGGAAATTGGAAATTGGAAATTGGAAATTGGCCAACGAAGTTGGCATAGATATGCGCTTCCAAATGATTGATGCCGATCACTGGCTTATTCAAGGCAAGCCCTAACGCTTTTGCCGTTTGCACCCCGACCATTAAAGAAGTGAAGAGACCCGGGCCGGCAGTTACAGCGATATAGTTGATGTCTGTAAGCTTGGTTTTGGCAGTTTTTAAGGCCAGATTGATTGTCGGGATAATCGAAGGCACATGCTCGCGGGCCGCCACTTCCGGCACAATCCCGCCGAACTTGGCATGCAGTTTGGCCTGCGACGCCACAATGTTCGATTTCACTTGGCCATCTATTATCACTGCGGCCGCGGTTTCATCGCAGCTGGTCTCTATAGCTAGGATTTTAAGCTGCATACTTTTTTGATTTCAGATAAAAGTAGCCGATGACGACAAAAGTGGTAATTGGCGAGAGCCAGCTTGGGATATGAAAGCTGAAAGCGTCCAAAATCATAATGGCTCCTAAAAACAGAATGGAATACATGGCGCCATTCTTAAGATACATGTATTTTTTGATCCGCTCTATGTTGCTCATGGTCATTTTCCGCACCACCAAAGCCCCCAAGCCGTTGCCGGCGATGATCAGTGGAATTGAAAACGTGAAAGCAAAAGCCCCCAGCACCCCATCGATGGAAAAGGTAGTATCGATGACTTCCAAATACATGATTTTGCTGACGTCAGTCAAGTTTTGCTTCATGAGATTTCGCTCGCTAGCCTCGGCATTTTCCTTAAATCCGTGAATGATGAAAAAAGCCGTGGATCCCACTACCGCGCCAAAGGCCATATAGGGGTCCACTTTGAGAGCAAACCAGACAATTGTGGCAAGCAGGATGGAAATCACGGCATAGAACCAGACTCCCTGGCGGAAGAAAAATCGCTCGCCGAACAAGCCATAGTTTTTGGGTTCCAAGAACAGCCAGTGGAAAAACAGGAAAACCAAAAAGGTCCCGCCGCCGACCAGCAACAGCGGCGCGGTTTGCTCAATCGCTTCAATCACATGAGGATCATTGCTGAAAGTGGCGGTCAGGGACCCCAAGAATCCCAAACCCGGAGTCGTGGCCCAAATGATTAGCCACGGCAATATTCCTCGGACAATGAATACCGCAAACAGCAAGCCCCAGAACAAAAACCAGCGCCGGGCTTTTTGTCCCATGGTGGACAAGACCTCGGCGTTGATCACGGCATTATCAATGCTGCTTACGGTTTCAAACAGCGAGAGCCCGGCAATAGTAAGAATTATGGAAAAAATATTCATGAACGCAAAAGTATTATAACAAAAAAACCCTATTCCGGGCGGATTATTCTCTGGTGACCCTACCGGGATTCGAACCCGGATTAGCGGACTGAAAACCCGCTGTCCTAA
>JACQPC010000021.1 GCA_016207695.1 Candidatus Doudnabacteria bacterium
AAATTGTAAACTGATAATTGATAAATTGCCTTCTTTATTATAGCAGATTTTAAGCCACTTTTAAAGGCTCAACCGCCGGTTGAGCCTTTACCGCAACTGCGCGTTGAATTGCCGCTTTGTTTCCTCGTAAAGTTTGGTTTGCAATGGTTCAACTTCTTCGGTCTTGAGAGTGCGCTCGGGACTGCGATAAATTATACGGTAAGTATAACTGACCTTGTCTTTCCCAAACTTTTTTTCGTCCTCAAACTTATCCAGAAGCTCAACCTGCTCGACCAAGTCGCCGCCGATATCTCGGATTAAATCAAAATAATTGTTTGGCACGAAGTCCTTATCAACTACAAAAGAAATATCGCGCGTGATTGGCGGATATTTACTAACCTCAACGAATGTTTGCCCAAGCTTAAGCTGTTTGGTTACGCGCGAATCAGTGGACCAAAAAAGCCTAATGTCTGGCAGGTCCATGCTGACAATAGCCAATCTTTCCAAGCCAAAGCCAAAAGCCCAGCCGGTCCAATTTTTGGAATCAACTCCAAACTTATCGAGCACTGTGCTTTTTACCACTCCGCTTCCGACCACTTCTATCCATTTATCATTTTTCTTCACCTCCATTTCTAAGCTTGGATCCGTATATGGGAAAGTGTCAGGATTAAGGCGATACTCAACATTTGCTCCGAACACCGCATTGGCTATGTCGCCCAAGACTTTTTCGAGATCTTTCTGGGTAATTACTTTTTTGTCATTTGGTGACAAATACCAGCCGTCAATTTGGTGGAAGATATTCATGTGCCGCCGGTCAATTTCATCTTTACGGAAAACTTTGCCGAATGAGAATGCGCCGATGGGCCGACCTTCTGCAATGCGTTTTATTACACTTTCATCTTGCAAGTGGTAATACCACATGATGGTCGTATGAGTTCGAAGAATATGATTGTCGTCAATATAATAAGTATCGGATTTTGAGCGCACCGGATGATCCTTCGGAAAATCAAACAAATCAAAACTAATGTCAGCCGGGACAATCTCCGGTGTCGTGACTATGTCGAAATTCTGAAAATCAGGAATTACCAGTATGCGCTCGACCATTTCGTGAAGCGGACTGCCGGGCGTGCGGGTAAGGTCAGGCATGCTCAAATAGCGCCTTATCCGCTGGGCCTCAAAGTCTGTTCTGTTTCCTAATTCTATTTTAAGCAAATCTTCTTTGCTTTTATCTATGACTATTCTATTCACTCTTCATCATCTCCTTGATAAAAGTTGCGCCTAATTGAGTATCAGGTTTCAAAACCAGGATTTTAGGTTCAGTACTTTCGTCCAAATTTAGCTCAAACCCCGAACAGATCATTCCTTGGCTTTCTATCCCGCGGATAGCGGTTTTGCTTAAAGTAAAGGACTCGTGCGTGTCTGAATGCACATTTCTGGGAATTATAGCTCCAGGCAAAGCAAGTGCCACGTTATCCCCAACCTCAAAATTAAAAGCACCGCACACCACAGGCCCTATGGTATTTGTGCCGTCAGTTAGTTCAACGATTTGCAGCCTATCCGCGTTCGGATGTTTTTCGATCGCAGTAACCTTAGCCGCTATAATCCCCGGGAAGTTTCGCATTCCGCCGAAAAGTTGTTTTATCCAGTTAATCAGAGACTGCATGCAATCCGTATTTTGCCGTATCATCGGCAATCTGCTGAATTCTGGTTTCAGTCAACTTTAGCCCGGGAGTCAAGGGGTCATAGCCGTTTTTTATCTGATGCCCGTCTGTATAATTAAGCTCCTGCGCGATTGTGCGCTTATCGGTGAACTTGTCAGTCGGATCGGTCTTGTAAATATTAAGTTCGTCGCCATCAGCCAGCTCATCGCCGTCTGTATCTGACTTAACCAAATCGGTCCCCGCCTTAAACTCCTCGTAGTTGGTAAGACCATCCTTGTCGAAGTCGGCGTCATCTCCGCAAACCTCTTGATTGTCGCAAGCCTCTACGTTGAAATATTTGACCAGCCATATTTTTGGCAGTTTGCTTACGGTTTCGGCAGGCCTATCGTTATTGGCTTTTTGTGACCAAATGTAATAAACGACTCCACCTGCGGCAGCGAGGATGACAAGTCCGGCAATAATATAAATAAGCCATTTTCTGTTTGTTAACGATTGATGAGAAGTCTTACTAACTTGCGCCGGATAGTCCAGCTTGCGGTTAGCTTGCGGCATGACCAGATACGACAAGTCTTCGGGCGGTGAAGATGACAATACCTTATTTAGATTGTCCATACCAGGTAGTGAAAATTTGATTAATGGTTAATGTTATTTTTAATTTAATCTGCTAATTTACCAGTCTAGAATTATTTAACTAGTCGCAACTGTTTTTTATTTGTTTCGCTTCGCGAAACAAATATCAAATTTCTACTACCTGGCATATATAAAGTATGATTCTAAAAAAATAAGCGCTATAAGCAAAAGAAATACAGAAATTAGATTAAATAGGCCAGCGGACTTAAGGAGTAAAAGCAATGTTAAGAGTATGCCCAACCACAAACCTTGGCGTGCGGAAATTTTGAGATGGTCGTTTAAATATTCCCTCTTGCCGAAAAAGCGCCTTGCCCAGAAACCCGCTAAGGTTGTCAATACGAAGCATAGGCCAAGGAAGAGTAGATAAAAAACCACGAGAATAAGCCAGCCTTGATAAGGATCAAATCGGAAAATTAAAACTGCAAGCATGGCTGCCAGCAGCAGCGAAAGCAAACACAGTAAAATAGTATAGCTTTTTGTGTTTCTTTGCATTAATTATATCACAAATGATCGATAGCGGCAATCATGTGACCTTTTCCGGTCAAGATTTAAGAAGGAATTGGTTTTTACAGCTTCGATAATTTCTTTTACGGTCTCAAGGATTTTAGCCTTCACCTCATCAACTTCCTGCTTGCTCCCAACGAAAGTAACTGGCTCGCGCAGACTTTCCAAATACCAGTAGCTTAACGAGTTGACTTTTTGTTTGAACTCTTCAGTTGCAGCCCATTGGTAAATTAAAAGCTGGGATTTGTCATCGGGAGTCAATTTTTGCTTGCTCTGGCCAGTTTTGTAGTCAATTATATCCACACTACCGTCTGGATTAAGATCAGCGCGATCGATCTTCCCCACGAATTTATATTGGTCCAATTTTAATTTGAATTTCTGCTCTAAAAATACAATAGGCTTGGGCGACTGGGCAAACTGGCTGTAAAAACTGTCAAGCATTTTATAGCCTAGCTTAAAATAGTTTTGTTTTTGAATTGCATCAGTATACCAGTCATCGGACCATGTTTGCTCGTAGAATTTGTAAAGCGCATCTTTGG
>JACQPC010000020.1 GCA_016207695.1 Candidatus Doudnabacteria bacterium
GGTGAAGTCCAGGTTAACGATTTTAAAATTAAGAACTCTGATGGCAAAGCGAATGGAGTGCAGAATATGAGCCAAGTTCTGGAAAAATCCTTGAATACCGGCATCGTATTTGTGGAACAGCAGCTTGGCCATGATAATTTCAAAAAATACGTGGAGCGTTTCGGGTTCGGCAAGCCATCTGATGTGCAGCTGTCGGGAGAAGTGCCGGGCGATCTTAATAATTTAAATAAAAAAAGCGATATATTTTTCGCCACGGCGGCGTTTGGCCAAGGAATCACCGTAACCCCGCTGCAATTGATTGCAGCCTACACGGCGATTGCCAACGAAGGAAAAATGATGAAGCCATATATTGTTTCCAAAGTAGTCCATCCGGACGGCAGCGAGCAGGAAGCTTACCCGCAGGAGCTTGGGCAGATTATCGACTCTAAAGTTTCCGCGACACTTTCAGCTATGCTGGTCAATGTGGTCGAGAATGGCCATGGGAAAAGGGCGGCGGTAAAGGGCTATTATATTGCCGGCAAAACCGGCACGGCACAGGTGGCTTATAAAGACCGCAGCGGCTATGACCCTTCCAAAAATATCGGCACATTTGTGGGCTTCGGGCCGGTGGATGATCCCCGATTTTTGATGCTGGTAAAGGTTGACGATCCTAAGGATGTGAGGTTTGCTGAATCCACGGCAGCCCCGGCCTTTGGCTCAATCGCAGACTTTATCCTACACTATTATCAGATTCCTCCTTCTAGACAATGATCAATGATCAATTTACGAATTGTCAATTAATTGATAATTGACAAATGATCAATTGAAAATTTATGAAAAAGATAGCCAAAATCATCCTAGCGATTCTAACCCGACTAACTCTTAAGCAATTCAAGCCTAAGATTGTGGGCGTTACTGGCAGTGTGGGCAAAACATCAACCAAAGATGCTGTTGCTTTGGTTTTGTCTTCCAAGTTTAAGGTCCGGGCGAGCTGGGAGAATTATAACAATGAGATTGGACTTCCCTTATCTGTGCTGGGCGGAAGCAATCCTAAGAAAAATATTGTGGCTTGGATTTGGCTTGTGATAAAATCATTAGTCCGGCTTTTCGGGAGCTATCCTGAAATTTTGGTTTTGGAGTTTGGGGCTGACCGGCCAGGGGACATTGCTTACTTAAATAATTGGGTTAAGAAATTGGATGCAGCTGCAATAACTGATATCGGGGTAAGCCATATGGAGTTTTATCCGTCCCAGCAGGCTTTGGTCAAAGAAAAGTTTGCCATCGCTAAAATTGTTGTTCCCTCCGGGGTTGTAGCTCTTAACCTTGACAGCCCGAAGGTTTTCGACAACCGGCATCTGGTGAGTAAGCCTATAAGCGGATTTGGCTTCAGCCAGCAGGCCCAAATCAGGGCGACTGATTTTAACTTGCTTGAAAGCAAGGAGGGATGGGGAGTCAATTTTAAAATTCATCACAAAGGAACTGTGGTGCCGGTTTTTTTGCCAAACACGGCTGGCCGGCCTGCGGTTTACGCAGCACTTGCCGCGGCTGCGGTAGGATTGCATTTTGGTTTGAACTTAGTGGACATTTCACAAGCATTGAAAAAATATCAATCACCCCGAGGCCGTTTGCGGATAATCGCCGGCATTAAGCATACGATTATTATTGATGATACCTACAATGCCGCTCCTAGTTCGACGATTGCGGCGCTTGATGCGCTTAAGATGGTGGCTGCCGGAAGAACACTGGCAGCGTTAGGTTCAATGGCGGAGTTGGGCAAAGCCGAAGAGCAGGGGATTGCCGAGGTTGCCCTTAAGCTTTTGGAAGCGGGTGTGAATGGCGTTTTTCTGGTAGGACAGCAGGCGGATAGGATGGAAAAACAGCTTGAGGCCATGAAGTTTTCAGGCAAGACATGGAAGTTTAAGACCGCCGATGAAGCCGGAATCCCAATTCAGACCGAATTAAAACCATCGGATACGATTTTGATCAAAGGTTCGCAGGCATCTCGGATGGAAAAGATTGTAAAAGAAATCATGGCTGAACCGCTTGCCGCCCCGAAATTACTGGTTAGACAAAGTTCCGAATGGCTTGATAAAATGTAACGCTATATGATCTTTCTTCGATAAATGCGGTATATGGAGGGAGAAAGGTCAATATGAAAAGATTAATAAGCATATTATCCATTGCCGCTTTAGCTTTGACAGCCAGTATCGCTTTTGCTCATGATGAGGGTGATAATGACGGCAAGGGGTGGGCCTGTTTGATGACATTCCCTGAAAGATGTATCGGTCCTGGTGCTGTTGGCATAGGAGTATCTTCGGAAGCCAAAGCCAACTTTCCTGCCAAGATTCAGCTGGGACTTGATAAGTTCGTGGCTGTGGGATCTGTGCTTGCTTCAGGAAGCAGCAGCGTTACCCTGAACGTTGAAGCTGGGGCGCACCTGAATAATGTCAGCAATGGCCAGATCACTGTGGCAACCAACGCTGATACCCAAGTCTCGGGTTCAGTAGATGTTGGTGACAGGGTCATCGTAAGAGGAGAGATTCAGGCAAATGGCAGCTTGGAAGCTGATTCGGTCCGCGTCATCGGCGAAGCCAATGGCAAGGCAGAAATCAAAGCCCGCAAGCAGGTAGCTTTTGGCAAGATCACGGCAGTTACAGATAATTCCGTCACGATTAAGAATAATGTGACTGGAGAGACTAAGACACTGACAACCAATGATGATACCAAAGTCATGGTCAATGGCGAGGCCGAAACCACCGCAGACATCCAGGTTGGCGACAGGGGACTGGTGAAGTTCAAAGCCATGCTGGATACATTCATAGCGACAATGATCAGGTTATTCCGGTAACGGCAGAAATTTTTAAAGGCTCAACCAGTGGTTGAGCCTTTAAGTTTGCAAAAAATTGGCAGCCCCACTGGGATTTGAACCCAGGTTTGATGGCTGAGAACCATCCGTCCTAGACCGGGCTAGACGATGAGGCCTCATTTGCAATTTATTATAACACAAAAGAGGACCGTCCTTAAAGGACGGTCCTCTACTTTCTGCTGTTACCGGAATAACCTGATCATTGTCGCAATGAACGTATCAAGCATAACCTTAAACTTGATCATTCCCCGATCGCCAACCGACACATCTGTTGTGGTCTTGGCCTCACCGTTGATCATAACCTTGGTGTCATCATTGGTGGTCAGTGTTTTGGTCTCGCCAGTCACGTTATTTTTGATAGTGACTGAATTGTCCGTTACTGCCGTGATTTCGCCAAAAGCCACTTGCTTGTGAGCCTTGGCTTCTGCCTTGCCATTGGCTTCTCCGATGACGCGGATAGAATCCGCTTCCAGGCTGCCATCAGCCCCAATTTCCCCGCGAACAATCACTTTGTCGCCCACAGCCACGGATCCGGATGTCTTTGTATCAGCATTGGTTGCCACGGTAATTTGGCCGTTGCTGATATTGTTCAAGTGCGCTCCGGCTTGGACATTTAGAGTAGTGCTGGTGCTGCCTACCGCAGCCACTGTCCCCACTGCCACAAACTTATCTAAGCCCAATTGAATTTTGATCGGAAAACCAAAGTGAGTATTGCCGGAAACTTCGGCTTTGACGTCCGCCTCGTGGGCAAAAGCGACACTGGCTGTTAACGCTAAAGCCGCAATAGATAATCCGCTTATTAATTTCTTCATAATTGACCTTTCTCCCTCCTTACCCCCATTTAATCGAAGAAAGGGCAATATCTGTTACATTTTCTTAAGCCAATCTTTGGATTGTCGGACCAATAGCTGTTCAGCTTTCAGGGGTTCGGCCATGATTTCTTTGACGATTTTTTCCATTCTTGCAGCTTGTGACCCCTTAACTAAAATTGTATCAGTTGGGGTTAATTCATTTTGCACCGGAATGCGAGCTGCGTCAGCGGTTATAAATTTGAATACCTTCCCGGGAAATTTTCGGATAGCCAGCTGTTCGGATAATTGTTCGGCTTGGCTGCCAACCAGAAAAACGGTACTAAGCCCTATTTCCATAATCTTTGCGGCCACTTTCTTAATCCCTTCTTTCTCACCCTTTCCCAGTTCTGTCATATGGCCCAAAGCCAAAAGCTTTCGCTGTTTGCCCACTGATTGCAAAGCGTCAAGCGCCGCGATAGTGGAATCAGGCGCTGCGTTATAAGTATCGTCAATAATAGTGGTATTCTTAATACCCGAAATAATGCGTAAGCGGCCCAGCGGTGGCA
>JACQPC010000022.1 GCA_016207695.1 Candidatus Doudnabacteria bacterium
ATACAGAACAATACTAAAATCCGAAGCACGAAATCCGAAATTCGATCCGCCAGCTGGCGGACAAATGACATAAATTCAAAATTCAAAACCATATGATTTGTGAGCCAAAAGAATTAAAACAGTTTTGGTCATTAGATTTTTGGATTTAGATATTGTTTCGGATTTCGATATTAGAATTTCGAATTTAAAACCATGAATTCTTCTCAATCAACTTATGCTCTAGCCATCCTGGCTCATCCTGATGACGAGGCGTTCTTGCTTGCAGGCACCTCTTTGAAGCTGGGAGAGCAAGACAAGAAAGTTGCCTTAATCTGCGCGACAACTGGCGAAAAGGGGGTGGATAGATTAAGCCGGAATCTCACTCCGGAGCAAATGGCAATTATCCGAACTAATGAGTTAAAGGCAGCCTGCGGCATCCTTGGCTGTGACTGCAAAAAAATATTCGATTTTGGTGATGGCATGCTCGATCAAGTTAACTTTGATGAACTGGTTAATGTCTTGAAGCAAGAAATCAATTCTTTAAAACCACAGATTATTATGACTTTCGGCGAAGAAGGCATCTCTGGCCACCGCGACCATATTATGATTGGCAGGGCTACTGTGGCTGCTACACAGATAGCCGGCCAGCGGCCTAATGAAATCTGGCGGGCTTGCATCCCAGCTTCGCTTATCGATAATTTCTGCGAACATCTGGAACAGCGAAAAGTCCACCGTCTCCATTTTGTCAAACATAATTTGAAAGGCGTGCCTGACGAACGGCTGACAAAAATAGATATAACAAAATACAAAGACCAAAAAATCAAAGCACTGGAAGCTCACCGAAGTCAATACTTGCCCCATCTAACCTGGCCCTATTTTCTTGAATGCGAATGTTTTGAGATCATAAAACTTAAGCCTTGACCCATTGAACTTTTTTTGCTAGACTATTTGAGCATTAAATCTAACTCATTATTCGCCCCGAGCAATGTCGAGGGGTGATCAAAGGACAACTTTGATGCCAAAATATGAGCTGATGTATATTTTATCTTCAGCCGTTTCCGACGATACGGTTCCCGCAGTCTCCGCCGAAATCGACAAATCCATCATAGATTTGGGCGGGAATCTGATTTCCACCCAGGCTTTGGGCAAGAAAAAACTGGCCTATCCCATCAAAAAAACCCGGAACGGTTTTTATATTTTATCAACCTTCCTAGCAAGCGGAGCCAAAGTCAAAAATCTTGACGCCAAGATAAGGAGCTTGGATTCAGTAATCCGTTATATTATTATTAACCTGGAAGAGCTGGAAAAGCGCCGGGAAAAAGACCAAAAAATCCACGAAAAGATGCGGGCTTCCCGAAAAGCCATGCCAGCTCCGGCTGAACCCAAATCAGAAGTAAAAATCACTGATACGGAGCTAGAACAAAAGATTGAAGCAGCTCTAGGATCTGAAGATTTAACTAAATAACCAATATGGACTTAAATAAAGCCACGATTATCGGCAGACTGACCCGCGACCCAGAAATCCGCACAACGCCCAATGGAGCCAAAGTTGCTTCTATGGGTGTGGCCACCAGTTTTAACTGGACTGATAAGGAAGGACAAAAGAAAGAACAGACGGAGTTTCATAATGTCGTGCTTTGGCGCGGACTTGCCGGAGTCGCCGAGCAGTATCTTAAAAAAGGTTCACAGGTATATATTGAGGGACGTTTGCAGACTCGATCCTGGGACGACAAAACCAGCGGACAAAAACGCTACCGCACGGAAATTATCGCAGACAGTATGATCATGCTTGGCCGGCCCTCTTCACAGACTGGACAACCACCCGCACCATCTGCAGTCGAACAGCCCGAGCCTCCATCAGAAACCCCAACCATTCAAGTTGACGATTCGGACATACCTTTTTAATTTATGGCCATTCAGCAGCAAATTAAAAAAACTTGTCTTTTTTGCTCCGAGAAGATTTCCTACATTGACTACAAGGACACGCAGTTTCTGCGCCGGTTCATGAGTCCGCACGCCAAGATTCTCGCTTCCAAAAAAACGGGCACCTGCGCCAAGCACCAGCGCATGACTTCGCAAGCACTCAAACGGGCAAGGCATATGGCATTATTGCCTTTTGTTAGCACTTAA
>JACQPC010000026.1 GCA_016207695.1 Candidatus Doudnabacteria bacterium
GAAACAAAAACAAAAGTAAAAATGAGAGAAAAACTGCACGAGTTGCTTACTTTGAGGCAAGTGACTCAACTTTTAAGCGTTCACCCCAACACCCTTCGAAACTGGGAAAAAGAAGGGCTTATTGAGTCTATCCGCCTGGGACCCAGGGGAGATCGCCGGTATAAGCGGGAAATTATCAATAAGATATTAAACCAAACCAAACATGCCGAATAAAAAATCACAGCATTACGGCAGCTTTGCCGTTAAACAGAAATATTTTGGCTTACCCAAAAAAACAGCCGCGACCTTAGGGTCAATCATTGTTGTGGGATTGCTGATGGGACTTGGCTTGGCATTTTATAATTCAAGCCAAAAGCAGGAGTTGGTCCAAAGCTTCGTGCCGCAGGCCGTGGCTTCCGATATCCCCGGCTGGTGGTATAAGCAATACTTTGATTCCAGCGTCTGCGAAAAAGATCTTTGCAAACCGGAAGCTGATCCAGACAACGACAAGCTGACCAATGCCCAGGAGTTTTATTTTCATAGCAACCCATTGAACCGCGACACCAATGGCAATGGCTTAACTGACGGGGAAGACGTGGCCTACAATTATGACCCGAGCAAGCCGGGGAAAGTGACCTTTGATGAGGCGGCGAGCGATGAGAGCATTCTGGGCGAAAGCCTGGTCTTTAACGAGGACATCAACAAAATTTTGAATGAAACGGTTGATCCGAGCCAGATCCGGCTTCCGGAAATTAAGGATCAGGAGTTGAAAGTGCTGCAAAACTCATCCAAAGAAGCGGTAACCAAATATCTGCAAGATGCCCAAAATGCCGTTTCAAAATATTTTTCCGCCGATTCCGAATCATACATTCAGACCGCTTTGGATTCAGAAGACCAAAACAGGATTGAAGACCTCAAGCTTCGGGCCGCCAGAACGTTAATCGAGCTTAAGGCAGTAGAAACCCCTGAACCCGCCCTGCAGTTTCATAAATACACGATCATGTTTTTCCAGCTTCTGCCCTATGTGATCACCACCCCGCCGCCGCAGATTTTGGAAAGCGAAGTGGATCCCCAAAGCAACCTCTGGTTTGACCAAGCCCAGGCTTTCTTTTTGGTCAACCAGAAAATGGATATCGAAGTCAGCAAGCTTCAGACACAATATAAATAAATGCATTACTCGGCAACCATCCAAGTCACATCCAAATTTGTCCTGGCCATATTTTTGGCCACGCAACTTTTATTTGTGGGCACAGCGCTTTTGATTCCCAAGCCAGCAGAGGCTTGGGTCTTCCCGACTATCCAGATCGGGAACGTTTATGACGTGCTCAAAGACATAGCTAAGGGGATAGCTTATGGCATTGCGCTTAAGTTTATTGACAAGTTTGTGAATAAATTCGTCAATAAGCTGACTGCCAAATACAAGATCAGAAATTATCTTTATTACGACCAGGTTTTGACCAATTATTATCTGAATAATTACATACGGGACAAAGTTACCAATCCGGAATTGCAGAAGATTTACAGCTTAATGGAGAGAGCTTATATTACCGGACAGCCAACCGGAACGACTAATGCTCCCAATCCCAATAATGCCCTCATCCCGAGGCTCAAACGCGCCATATATAATTTGTATTTGGACAGCGGGGGAACTCCGAGTGATATAGTTTTTAATCCTCCCAGAACTATGTCCAACGTTGATTATTATGCTGCCGCTCAAAATTATTGGCTTAACTCGCCTGGCTTCGTAGAACAAAACCTGCGCGGGCAGTTTGGCACGTTTCAATCAGAGGCCACTACTGCCGCCCAGCTGGAAATCATTGTTGGCAACGGTCTTAAGGCCGGCAGATTCATTGGCGGCACTTGCAAGCTTGGAGGCGCAAACACCTATGCTCCTGAAAGTCCCGGGGACCTAAATATTTTTGCCATGACATTGCAAAAGCTTAAGGTTTTGAATATTGCTTATGCCCAAGCTGATCCGCCAGCTACTCCTGGCCTCCCCGGGGGTCAGTTGCCGGGAACCCCAGTTCCGATTGATCCTGATCCAAACGGCTCCCCCCAGGCTTGTCAGTATTATAAAGGCACCTGGCAGCCTTCCGCTCTTGATCAAGCTAGGTCGTTTATCGACCATCCATCAGCGTTTATCATGGGTCATTTGACGAGCAAGTTGTCGGCTTTGGATAAGGCAAAGTTTGATCCAAACAAGTTTGCCGTAGTCATCGGGAGTCTCATAGGACAGCTGTTATTTGACCAGCTGGCTCTCAATAAATCTGGCGGCGTTTTGATGGAAGACCCCCGCGGCTATAACCCGGAGGACAGCCCGACCACCAGCGCCAGGGAAATTGATATCGACGGAGATGGCATTGCCGACGGCTATGATTACAATAATGACGGGATTATTGACCTTTGCATTTATGGCGGCCTGGATGGGGGAGTCGGGCCGCCGTGCAAGGGCTCAAGGGAAGCGTATAATTCCGGGGTTCAGCCTGGGGGCGGCGTGACTATTTGTCCCACTGATGAAATCAGCGTTGATGTGATTTTCCACTCTACGGAAAGCCCGGCCCTTGACGCAAACGGCAATCCCCAGAACTATGACAGGCTAAGCGTCCACGTAAGCGACAGCGACATTGATCCCAACAGCCTAAACTTAGGTCCGGATCTGGTTGACGATGATGAGCTGCACATTCCAACTGATCAGGGCCTTAGGGATTTTGCCAATATCATTCTGCGCTCAAGCGGCGGTAACGGTGCTTATGTAACCGGCGGCCCGACCGAAGCAGAAGCGTCTTCTGCCGCTGGCAAAGACCGCCATACGGTGGTGCCGGACGGCTGGATTTATGGGTTTGAACCGGGAGGAGACTCCTTGGTTATCGACTTAAGCGGCTACAAAGGCAGTTCGCTGTTTGTCGGCGGCTTCTTCCGCGGGAACAGCGGCGACGGCCGGGCCGAAATTTGCACCCCGAGGACCAATGTCAAAAGCGGCGTATTTATCCCGCCGGTGCCATAAAGCATGAGCAACAGAAACAAAATTACAGTTTTCATCACCGCACTTATTTTGGCAAACTTTACGTTTGCTGATTTTGCCAATGCTCAAACCCCGACTATTAAAGAGTTGCAGGATCTTTATAAGGCTGCCCAAACAGATTCGGCGAAGTGCACTCAACTTGGTGATATTCTTAATACCCAGCTTAAAGATCTAACCATAGGCAATAGAATCGGGGTAACCACCACATATGGCGCGCAGTTCATAACTCCCAAAGGTTTTAACGGCACCCCTATGCCACAAGCTGCCTACTGCGCGACCGCCAAGTATGAAAATGGTGTTGTGGTTGCCGCCCCTGACTTAGATCAATTGATCAGCCTGATCAATACGGCCAGCCAGCAAACTTATGATAAGAATATCAAGGACCTTAGCGCTGAAAATTTGGCAAAAAATACAGCACTCAAGGCGGCAAAAACTGCAGCTCTTGGGGTAGCTAACACGCTTGCGGCGATTTTAAGCGTTATAGTAAGCGCCATCACCGCGGCCATTCTGGCATTTGTTTCCATAGCTGGCGGATTTCTCTCCGCAGTGATTGATTACCAAAGCTCGATATATCCTCCCGATGCGGTAGATATCGGCTGGAGAATTGTCAGGGATCTTATGAATATGGTGTTCATTCTTGCTTTGATTGTCATGTCCATTGCCACAATTTTGAGGATGGAGAAATTTAATTATAAGCACCTTTTGGTCAAGTTGATTATCATGGCCATCCTGATCAATTTCAGCCAGGTGATTGCCAATTCGCTAATTTTGTTTGCCAATACGCTGATTAACATTGTGAAGGGGAAAGATGGATGGTTGACTGGGTATGAAAGCAATTTTGTCAGCATTATTAATTTTTATAGTTATGAAGGTGTTGGGCTCAAGGAATATTTCCTGGAGACAGGAGGGCTGAAGGATTTGACGTTAAGCCTGACCGGACTGATTTTGGCGTTGATGATGATTGCCAGCTACTTGGCCATTGCCGGATTGCTTCTGATTCGGCTGGTTGGGCTTTGGGTTTTGGTGATTTTTTCGCCGATCGCTTATGCTTTGAACATTCTTCCTTGGACTGAAAAATACGCGATGAAATGGTGGGACACCTTTATCAAATATCTCATTTGGGGGCCGGTGTCAGTATTTATGCTGTGGATAGGCAGCAGGGTTTTGGCCGAAGGAGCCATAAAAAATAAAGTATCAGGTCAAAACAGCATTTTTTTCTTTTTCATCATTATGGCTTTCATGTGGGGAGCCGTGCTTTTTGCCAAACAAGCCGGCATGATTGGGTCGGACTTGGCCATCAAGCTGGCCAAGGGTGCTGTCATGAAGCCCGCCCAATTTGGGTTGAGAAGAGGAATTGGCCTTGCTGGCAGGAAAATTAATGAAGCGAGCAGTCGAATATTGGATGTTGGTGGGGCCAAGCCTTCATTGGCCAGAAGGGCGGCGTATGCTGTTGTTAATCCAGTTGGTTTTGTGCGCGGCTGGCAGAAAAGATCAGAAACGTTAAGCAAGCACGCCAAAGAAATCGCGGCGGCGCGGGGGCAGGAAGTGGTGGAACGGATGTGGACCGGCAGGACGTTGCCGTATGCCCAATTCGCCGAGCGCCAAGTTGAAAATGAAAAATTGAAGTTTTATATTGACATGAAGAAAGAGCAATTGATGGCTGGGGCAGTTGAAGCCGAAAATATGAAAGGCCACGAAGGCGAAACCACCCGCTTGGCCATCATGAAAGCAGTTGTGGCCAACGGGTTTACTGATGATCTGTTGCGCATGCGCCACTTTGCGGAAAAATACGGGCAAGCGGTGACCAATCCGGATGGCACTCAATCCATGCTTTTAAACAGCCCGGATACGGTGCATCGGTTCTTAAACGGCTTTATTGGCAAGGGCGAGCAGGCCCAGCGGTTCAAGGCTGAAGATATGGAGGACCATGGCAAAAACACCAACCATCCCGAATATTTGGGCCACGCAGTCTTTAATGTTGATGAAAATCGGTGGGATGACGGCATGCGCGAGGTGGGGCCGGAATTTGACAATGGTTTCGGTCATATGATCAAAAGTTTAGAAAATACCCACCAGGCTGGTTATGCCAAAGGAGAATGGAGGAAAAGGACTCCTAACCAAGTGGTGACTATGGCTCCGCATGGCATGGCTCCAATCATGGCTAAGCTGACTCGAGATGAACTGGGTCGGCTACAAATCGTTACCTCGGTGGATCCGGATGGAACAATTCATACCGATGGCAAAGAGATTCAAGAAGCATACTGGGGGAGATCAGATGTGACACCTGCCGCTAAAGCATTTTATGATCCAATGACTGCCATGATGAATGATCCGGAAGTTATAGCTCGTTTCCAGAATGTTCAGCCTCGCATCAAAGACACCCAACTGGCCGAACAGGCAACAGATGATGATAGGCTGGTCATCACCAACTCTGACGAGCTTAAAAAAGTTGTGGATTATTGGAGAGACCGAAGAGCCTTGGCCCAGACTTTGTATGCTGAAAAAATTGGCGTGGAACGCAATAAAGCCAATCAGCTTGGACATCTTAAGATTAAATACTTGGGTAATCCTGTTAATCTTTACGGAGTTGATTACAATGCCGACTCTGGTGCGGTTGGAGAAAGAACCGGATTTATTGGTCCAGATTATTCTTCTGTAAAGGTAGGCAGACAGCAGGCAACGGGTCAGTCGCCTACTGCCAGCGGATATCCTCAAGGAACCATACTTGGTCCTGACGGGAGACCGGTTTCATCTGGTGGAGGCGGTGGAGGAACACAAGGAGGTGGCGGGGCTGCGCCTGCTCCCGCAGGCGGAGGCGGGGGTGGCGGTGGATCGCCCCAAGTCACATACGTAAGAACCGCCACCGAAGTTATCAGGGAGGTCGGCGCTCCAAACGCAGCGCATACTGTTATTCAAGAGACATCCCGCCAGTTTCATGGTGGCGAAACCGTGGATATGACCAGGCTTAAGAACCAATTGAATACTTTAGGCATGACAGTCCAACAAGTTAATAATGCTCTAAGCTCCATGGCTCAACGGGTGGCGAGAGTCAAAGTCGATAGGGTCGACGATGCCTTATATGGCAGAGTTCCTGGAGTAGATATGCTTGATCTTAAGCGCGCCTTGCACGATATGATTAGACAGCGCCACGAACAAGGCCAAGGACTTAATGAGACCGTTATTATCAACACCATCAGAGCGCAATCGCCCAACGTCAGCAATAACGATGCTGCCGCTATTGCGCGCGAAATGATGAGGAGATAAATTGCCATGACTATAGAACAGATCAACAAATTGACAATTGACCAGCTGCTTGAGCCGAAAGTTATCGAACAAGTGGAAAAACTTGCCGCGGATTCAATGTTCGATTTTGAGCCTGGCATGGCGCAAGAGTTTTTCTTTGCCGTCAACGATTTGATGAGCAAATATAAGGATGATCTAAAAGGAAAGCCTCAAATTCGTGAAAGATATTTCAAAATATCACTGGCGCTGTTTTGGAAGGGCTTTCAGGCCATTGGAAAAGGATACAAGAAAGAATATGTTACGAAGCATTTAGTCGCCTCCTTAAATAACGGCATTGATGTCTTGTCTGGAATTAAGAAATATCTGTCGGTTTTTGAGTATAATTTTGTCATTGATGCCGAATTGAGATCAGAACTGCTTTTTTCACTAAACAACAATGAAGAACGTCTTGGAAATGAGATGATTGAATTAAAAACAGGAGAAGAAGCTCCGCCTTCGGTTAAAAATTGGATTAAAAATTACGTTTCATTCTTACCCGAGGGGAGGGTGTTATCTAGCAGTTTTGATAAAATAAATTATTTAACCGGCAGTCCGAATGTCAAAAGACTCCCCGCCCGGGACAAAGAAATCTTATCAAAAATTATTGATATTTTTGGTTTTCTTAAAAGCCCGTTGGAAAAATCGGGGCGAGTTGGGTTGGAGCTTAAGACAATAGCACCAGCTGTGCTTAAAGCTCCTCCACCACCCTTAAAGCCTTCCCCGATTTTCAGCAAACCCGCGGCAGTCCCAGGCAAGGTGATGCCCACTAAGCCGATTCCTCCTCCTCCTCCGCCGCCAAGACCGCAGCCGCAGCCAATGGCGGTTAAGCACGGTTTAAGTTTAGAACAACTCAAAAAAGAGGTGACTCCCCTGGACTACAAAGAAATCAAGAGGGAAGTGGATATGCCGGAATTGGTGGCGCATAAAGAAGTGAAACTACCCGTGGCGGCAGTTTTTGACGATCGCACCAAAGTGGCGCCATCAGAAATTAAAGTTATCGACGACCTTAAAAAACTTGACGTTGGTTATTTGCGGCGGGCGGATTTACGCACCCAAATCTCAAATCTCAAATCTCAAATCTTGCGCTTGGCTGCGATTAATCACTTATATCCTTATCAAGTAGTCATGGCTTTTGAGCAAAGCCCGCTGTTTAAGCTTTATCTCTCACACGGCAGCTCGAGGGTTATTGGTCAGCCTTCCAAGGACGATTTGTCGCAGGCGGAGTTTGAGGCCCTCGCAGATCTACGAAAGGAGATAGAAAGATTGTAGTTC
>JACQPC010000029.1 GCA_016207695.1 Candidatus Doudnabacteria bacterium
GAGCGCGACATAAAATCGTAATTCTTCAGATTATCCCTCTCCCTTGACGGGAGAGGGTGGCGTTGAAAACGCCGAGTGAGGGTGGTTTAAGCAAAAGACCCCTCATCTGTCACTAGCGTGACATCTTCTCCCGCAAGGGGAGAAGAATAAACTGAAATAAATCAATAGTTCTTTATAAAATTCCGTCAAAAAAGAGACAACCGCATTGCCAGCGGTTGTTTTTTATGCTATAATATAAATAGTGAAGTTCGGATTGCCTGCCGCACGAGCAGGCAGGAAATAAAAACAAAAAGAAAACAAACAAAATGGCTGCCAAAATTAAACTTGGCATTTTACTCTTTTTTATCCTGTCCGTTTTTTCATTTTCCTTCCAAAAACATGCGCTTTCCGCGGATGAGATCATTGATTTGGTTAATCAGGGCAGGGGAAAGGCGGGCGTTGCGCCGCTTAAGCTAAATCCTATATTAAACCAGGCCGCGGAGGCTAAAGCCTCCGACATGATGCTTAAGCGATACTTTGCCCATATCAGCCCGGAAGGGACTAAGCCTTGGTATTGGTTTAAACGGGCTGGGTATAATTATGTTTATGCCGGGGAAAATCTGGCTTTGGGATACACTGATCCAGTCGAGCTGGTGGATTCCTGGATGGCTTCTCCCTCCCATCGGGCTAATATTCTCTCTCCGTTTTATTCAGATTTAGGCTTGGGTGTTGTGGCTTCCGGGAATAAAACTTTAATTGTGGAGTTTTTTGGAAGCAAGGACAACAAGCTGACGCTAAGGCAATAGAAATAAGTCAAAAGTTAAAAGGCAAAAGGCAAAATTTTAAGTCAAAATTCACAAGCATTCCGACTGGCAACTTTTTACTTTTAACTTATACTTTTGACTTTTGATTTTTGCCTTTTGAATTTGTAAGGGCCCCCTTGTTGCGGCTTTTTTTATTTGCCATAATTAATCCATGCTTTCCGAGTTCAAAATCGAAACTCCTGAAAAGCCGGGCAAAAAAATAATCATGCTTTTTCTGCTTTTGATGGCAGTTATGCTTCTTACTGTCCTGATTTTCTATTTTACCAAGATCAATCAGGCGGCCAGTTCCCAAAGCCTGCCAACTGAAGTGACAATTGAAAAAGGACTAAGCACGCGTCAAATAGCTGATTTGCTGGAGCGAGAGAATATCATCAACAGCCCCTGGGCGTTTATCCTTTACGTCAAACTGTCCAAAGCGCAAGGCCGGGTGTTGGCAGGGGATTATACCTTGGATCCGCGCATGAGCACAGTGGAAATTGTCGATATTTTGACTGCCGGCAAAATCACTTCCAAAGAAAAGAGGGTCACGGTTATTGAAGGTTTGAGTATCCGCGAGATAGCGGCGTATTTGGAAGCAAGAAATATTTTTCTTGCCGTGGAGTTTGAAGCGGCGGCCGCAAATAACGAAGGGTACCTTTTTCCCGACACTTATTTACTGTCGAAAGACGCGGTTGTTGCGGAGCTCGTTTCAAAAATGCTGGATAATTTTAAAAAGAAAACGCAGGATTTGAAAGTTACCAAAGACTCAATTATTTTGGCATCAATCATAGAAAAAGAAGTTGGAAGAACCGGCGATAACTTAAGCCCGGAAGATTTAACCGCCATGCAAAGAGAGCGCCGGTTCGTGGCCAGCGTATTTTTAAACCGCCTGAAGCTGGGCATGCCATTGCAGTCCGATGCCACGGTCAATTACATCACGGGCAAAAAGGACCGGCAGGTGAGCCTTGCCGATACCAAAATTAAGTCGCCATACAACACATACTTGGTCAAAGGCTTGCCGGAAGCGCCCATCGGAAACCCTGGGCTGGATGCGATTTTGGCCGCTTTGGACCCAGCAGAGAGCGATTATTTGTACTTTTTGAATGCTCCGGATGGCACGGCATATTTTGCCAAGACGGTTGAGGAGCACAACGACAATAGGGTCAAATACCTGGATTAAATTCGAAGCACGAAGCACTAAATTCGAAACAATATCTAAATCCAAAGCACAAATATCAAAACTATAGCACCGTGTTTTGAATTTTGATCATTTGATATTTGAATTTGTTTCGGATTTCGATATTCGAATTTCGGATTTATCTTTGTTGACACAGGGTTACCAATAGAGTATACTCATAAACGAATCCAAAGACCGCTGGTGGTTTATCCTTAATTTCCAGCGCAGGAACAGCTAAATCTGCGGTCTTTGGGTACGCAGTTTTTTGTTCGCATAGACTGTTCGCGTAATTCGCATATCTAATTCGTAGTTTTCGCATTATAATTACATTTATGGCTATTACAAGAAAAGAAAAAGAGGCGGCATTGCAGCAGCTCACCGAGGACTTGAAAAAGGCCAAGGGAGTTGTGTTCACTGAATACAAAGGCCTCACTGTGGCGCAAGTCAATAAAGTCCGCCAGGCGCTCCGCAAAGAAGGTGTCAAATATCAAGTGGTGAAGCTGACTCTTTTGCGCAAGGCGCTTGCTGCTTTGGGCATTGGCGATACATTGAAATCAGCCAAGCCCATCGCAGTCGCGATTTCCCAAACCGAAGAAGCAGGGCCAGCGCGAATCTTAAAAGGCATGAGCAAGGATTTTCCGATGCTTGTCTTGGGCGGCGGCATTATGAACAACGCGATAATTGGAAGCGATGTCGTGGCAAGATTAGCCAACCTTCCGAGCAAGCAGCAGCTGCTGGGACAGTTGGTTTCTGTGCTGTCAGGCCCGGCCAGGGGACTTATGACAGTGCTTTCCGGCAACACGAGGAATCTGTTGAACGTTTTGCAGGCTATAGGGGATTCTAAGAAATAGTATCGATACTAATATACGAATGAATACTAATTATAC
>JACQPC010000027.1 GCA_016207695.1 Candidatus Doudnabacteria bacterium
CGTCTATTCATTATTTTTCTCTCTGACTTTAGTAACCACAAACACGCTGATAATCAACGCAATCATCAGCAAAATCAAAATCCCCAAAGCCACCAGCTTACCCAAAGACTGCAAAAACAAAGCGGTGGCGCCGAATATCCCCGTGAGCGCATAAAGAAAAATCACGGCCTGAGGCTGGGAAAAACCAAGGTCCAAAAGCTTGAAGTGCAAATGCTTGCGATCCCCCTTAAAAGGTGACTGACGGCTTCCGATGCGCTGCAAAATCACCCAAACCATGTCCAAAAGCGGAATGCCCATGACCAGCACCGCTGTGGCGATTTTGCCTCCGGAAATTATGGCCAGCACCGCGAGCATGAATCCAGTAAAAGTGCTGCCAGCTTCGCCCAAAAAAATCTTGGCTGGATAAAAATTGAGGATCAAAAAACCCAGCAGGCTGCCGGCAAAAATAATCGCAAGAAGTGCTGTCTGGGGTTGCTGAACCTGGGAAGTTAAAGATAGACCAAACAGCACCAAGGCCGCAATACTGGAAATACCAGTAACCAGGCCGTCCATGCCATCCAAAAATTTAGTTGTGTAAGTCATGGTCATCACCCAGGCAAAAACAATAACAGATGACGATAACGATGACACTAGAACAATATCCCCAGTCAATGGGTTATGCACGCTCACCGCTTGTATCCCGGAAGAGATGATTGAAAGAGTGGCCAAGATCGGAAACAAAATGGAATACTTTGGCGGCAGCTGGTATTTGTCATCCAAATATCCGCCGATCATCAAAATTAAGCCGCCAGCCCAGATTCCAATCAGGTTGCGAAGAGGTATATTCCCGTTAAGCAAATACCCGGCAAGTATGCCGATAAACAAAGTAACCAGAAAGAAGCTGCCAAAAATCGCAAATCCTCCTAAAGTGGGAGTAGGCTGGTCATGAAACTTGCGTTTTTCATCAGGGTAATCGAGGATTTTGCGCCTGATGGCCACGCGGGCTACCAAAAACGTCCCGACAAAAGAAACAAAAAAAGCCAAAGCAAACGAAACAAAATAAATAAGCTTAGCTTCTGGCATAGTTTATTTCGGAGACTTCGACTTTAGATTTGCGGTGCTTGGGGGTGACAAAAAATTCCATATACTTGCCCAGCATCAGCCTGGTTTGCGCGTCAATCGCCGGAAACGAACCGAACACCGAAGAAACAATAGGTGTAAACAACCATTGCAAAAGCATGGATAAAGTTTTCCATTTGCTGTATTTAGACGGGCGGGGCGGCAATATGACCATGTTGACATACATGGAAAAAATCAAAAATAGAGTGGCAACAGTCATTATAACTCTGGTGATAAACGGCAGATTTTGGGCCAATACTGTAGCGCCAAATCTGTCGCCGCCAAGTATCAAAGGAAGCCATCCTAAAATCGCGATTAGTACCGAAGCGGTAGCCCAGAAATAATGGCCCTCAACCAAGCGTTCGCCGTAAACTAATTTTTTCCAGAGAGGAATTTTTTTGTTGCGCAAAAATTCCGGAAACAGCATGGAAATTTCCAAGACTCCCCAGGCCCAGCGCCGCTTCTGTTTGTATTGTGCAACTAAAGTCCCCCAATAAGTCTCCCCAAGCACCGCATCCATATACACGGTTGTAAACAGCGGCTCGGCTCGGTAATTGCCGTTGAAATGCACAAAGCATTGCCAAAAAATATGCGAATCGTCCGGAATAATGTCGCGGCGCCAGAAGCCCACATCCACTAAGGTCTTAAAGCTCATTGAATGCGAGGAAAAAGTTATCAGCCGATCCGGCCTGGATGCTTCCACCAGTTGCCAGAAAGAAGAAGAAACCGCAATCACTCTGGCGATTGCCGGCGTGTCCCAAATGTTGTTTAAAAACATGGGCATAGGCTGGTAGCTGGTTTGCAGGGGTTTTTGTGCGGTCAAAAAATCATAAGTCAAATGTGCAAAGTAATTTGGAGCAACTATGGTATCGGAGTCGAAAGCCGAAACAATCACATCTTCGTAGGGAATCAATTTCTCATCCAAAAACTTTTTAGCCTCTTCGGCCGCATAACTGATATTCGCCCCCTTAACCTTGGCTTCACCTTCCAGCCCATCAGGATGAATCACCAGCAAGAACTTATAAAAAGTCTTGCCATATTTTTCAAAAAGAATCTGCGCGTTTTCGATGGTCCTTTTCCCGCCGCGCTCTTCCGCCGCCAGCACAAAAATCATTTTATCCAAGGGATACTTGCTCGTGGCATAGGAAAGGATGGAGCTTTCCAGCACGGATAAATCCTCTTGGTAAGTGGGCAGGATTATCAGATGATAAATCCTGCTGGCGTCAAAATTGCGGTCAGCCTTAAGCCGCTTAAGCCGCATTAGCTGATCTTTGTAGAAACTGCGCAGTTTGCGGTTTTTGGTGGCAAAAATATGCCCCGCAAGATCGAACTTAAACCTTTCCAAATCCGGCAGACGCGCCAGCCAGTCATTCCAGTCGATTTTGGAATGGACTTTGAGATTTGAGTATGAGTGCATCAGGTGAATGGCGACATTGGCGGCTTTCAAAAACCAATACAAATCAAACAGGATGATATAAACCGCCACCCAGGCCGGATGCAGATATGAAAAAACCGGGGCTAAAATTAAAGTGCCCCAAGTCAAAAGTCCTGGAAAAATTTCAAAAAATCTGGTCAACCTATCTTTAGACGGCTTCATTATTGATTAGCAATTACCAAGATAATGCTGGCGGCCAAAAAAACAAGCTGCACGGCGATGGTGGCAAAAGTAAGAAAGACACTTGCGGTTTTTTCTTTGTCGTAATAAAAATTCGAAAGGATGAGATTGATGATCAAAAATACGAGGGCTATAAGCGGAATTATGTAAATAAAGCTGGCCCTTTCAACAAAATCAGGGCCATAGACGACGTTATAGTGAAGCAAAATATTTTCTGACCCTGGCTTTATCTTGATCAATAAAATCAGCCAATGTATAATATTTATGAGCAAAGAAAAGCCGAAGCCAAGAACGTTAAGCCTATCCGAAATAAATGATTTTCGGCTAGCAAGCAGCTGGTTTAATTGCTCTAAAAACATTGGACTTATTATACCCCAAATGGCGAAATTTTTAAAGGCACGCTATATACTGCTCGGCGTCATCGCAATCGCCGCATTTTTTCGCTTCTGGCAGATTAATTCTTTGCCAGGCGGGCTGTTTCCTGACGAGGCGGCCAACGGCCTGGATATCAACTTGATTTTTCAAGGGCAGGCCCAGCCTTTTTTTGAGCGGGGCAACGGGCGTGAGGCCTTGTTTTTTTATTTGCTGGCCATCCCGGTATCGCTATTTGGCAGAGGACCATGGCAGCATCATATTGTTTCTGCCGGACTTGGCTTGGCTGCCACTATCCTGACTTATTTCTTGGCCAAAAGAATGTTTGGCAAAAATACAGCACTGCTTGCGACATTTTTCATGGCCATATCAAGCTTCGCCGTAACAATCTCTCGAACGGCGTTCCGCGCCAATCTGGTTCCGGTATTTACCACGCTGACCCTTTTCTTTCTAGTTAGGTTTTTCCAGATCATGGATCACAGATCACGGATCACCAACGCATTCTTGGCAGGCATTAGCTTCGGGCTTGGCTTCTACAGCTACATTTCCTTCCGCATGATGGTTCCGCTGCTTTTGTTCTTTGGTTGTGTTTTGCTTTATGGCTTCCGGGATCAGTTCCACAAAATTTTGAAAGAATACTGGAAGCCTAAATTATATTTTGCAGCCGGATTTTTGCTGTCCTTTGCCTGGATCGGCATTTACTTCCTTACTCATCCGGGAACTTTTGTCGGCCGGGCTGGCCAGGTTTCGATTTTTAATCCGGACTTAAACGGGGGAGATCTTTGGAGCACTGTTCTGCTGGTTTTCAAGCAGACAATTTTGTCATTTTTCACTCAAGGCGATCTAAACTGGCGCCATAATGTTTCTGGCTACCCTTTTCTTTCACCGTTCCTCTCGCCTTTTTTTGCCATAGCCTTAGTGGTCTCCACGGTTGCCGTTTTCCGTCTGCTTAAAGACGCCTATAAAAAACAATTAAGCAAGCCGATTTTTTATCAAGCGCTTGTGGCCTGTTGGTTTTGGGCTATGCTTATTCCAGAACTGGTGACGGCCGAGGGTATTCCCCATGGCCTGCGGCTTATTGGCGTGATCCCTCCGATTTTCATCCTCGCAGCAATAGGGGTTGATTGGGCATGGCAAAAAATTTCACAAATTGAATATTTCTACAACTCCAAAATCGCATTCGCCTCAATTTTCCTAGCCACAATATTCCTCTATAACTTTTATCTTTATTTCGCAGTAGCGGCTACCTCGCCGGAATATTATTACGCTTTTCGCTCCGACTTGACTGATGTTTCAAAATATCTAAATGAAAGAAACAACAAACCCAAGACATTCTTATCATTGGACGCATTTTCGGTCCAGACAGTTGACTATTTGACCACGGCCAGAGACAACCCATACAGCTTGGTCGTTCCGGAAAAAACTTTTGAGGTCAATCTTATAAAAGGTGACCAGGTTGTTTTTACCCAAAGCACGATTTTTGATGCCGTGAAATTTGTGGAATATCACCCCCAAGCCAAATTGGCAAAAGAACTAAAAAATAAATGGGACCAGACAATTATGCTGGTTTATCAACAGCCATAAGGATAAAATTCGAAGCACGAAGCA
>JACQPC010000023.1 GCA_016207695.1 Candidatus Doudnabacteria bacterium
AACGAAGAGTCTACTTCGTGGGCGTAAACCAAACCTAAGGACAGGCCCAGAGCGCCCTGATCAAGCGATTCTGCAAGCAGCTTAACCACTATGGGCAATTCATCAGCCTTAAGCGTCCTGGCCTGGTCAGACAAAATCCCGCGCCTGATTGTGGCATGGCCAACTAAGCTGCCGACGTTAACTCCCAGCTTAAGAGTCTTAAGCTGGTCCAAAAACTCTTGAAACGAGGTCCAGTTAATGTTAACTCCAGAAAGATTATGCCACTTCTGGATTGTTTTGATAGCTTCGTGGGAAGGCAACGGTGCTAGAGATGAACCGCAGTTGCCTACAATGATTGTAGTTGCTCCCTGTGTCAGCATGCTTGTCTGCTCCGGCTGTTCCAAAAGTGTGAAATACGAATCAGAATGATTCTGAATGTCAATAAATCCCGGGGTCACAAAACAGTCACTAGCATCTATGATTGTTTCGGATTTTGCCGGCAGATTAGGCGCTATTTTGGCAATCTTGCCTTTGGCAATCAAAACATCAGCCTTCCTGCTGACCTTAGAAATCCCATCAATGACCGCGCCATTTTTGATCAATATATCTGACATCATTTTCCGGCGAAATTAATTGCCACTCCCACCGCGGCCATAACCGATGCAATCACCCAGAAGCGCATGGTCACTTTGGTTTCCGGCCAGCCCAGAGCTTCGAAGTGATGGTGAATCGGCGTGGAGAGAAAAATTTTCTTGCCCCGCAGTTTGCGCGATAAAATCTGCAAAATAACTGATCCGGATTCAATGACCAAAATAAACCCGATCAGCGGCAGCACTGCCACAGAATTGGTCAAAAAAGCGATAATTGCAAGCACAGTGCCCAGCGACATGGCTCCCGTATCCCCCAAGAAAAAACGGGCCGGATAAATATTGAACCACAAAAAAGCCAAGAGGCTGCCGCCGATTACCGCGGCCAGTGAAGCCAATTCAAATCTGCCTTGCAAAAAGGCGATCAGACCATATGCGAAAAATGCGATGGCCAAAACCCCGCCAGCTAGCCCATCCAAACCGTCTGTCTCATTGACCGAAAAACTGGTGGCCACGACCACGAAAATAAATAACGGAATATACCATGCTCCGATCGTGAAATTGCCAAAGCCGGGAACGTAGAGAATATCAAACTCAATTTTATAAAAAAACCAATAAGCGCCAACCAGCGCGACCAAAGTATAAATAAGCACCCGAAAACGCATTCTCAACCCTCCGCCTTTTGAGCCAACCCCCTTAGCGCCCAAATAATCATCAATGAGGCCCAAAACAGCTGTGGCAGACAAAGCGCCAAGAGGCAAGAGTGTTTGAGCCCGGGTCAAAAAATTGAGCCTGTGAAAAAACTCAAGATTCAAAACACGGTCAAGAAACCAAAATCCCACAGCCAGCAAAAGTGTCGTGCCCCAAACTAAAACCCCACCCATGGTCGGCGTGCCAGCCTTGTTTTTATGCAATTTGCTGAATAACGGGGTATCTCCTTCAGCGCGGATCTGCTTGCCCACCTTATGTTTATATAAAAAATGAGTCAGCAAAGGAGTTAGTAGGATCGCGACAATAAAAGAGATTGCGGACAAAAGAAAAACTTTAATTAACTGATCGTTAACCATGCATTTGTTTCAAGAAAAAATCACTTCAAATTTTCATAAATTATACCATAAATCCTACCATTTGTATACGTCAAAAATCCATTTCAGTAACGCCGCCGAGTCTCCTTCGCGGTTTGGGCTATCCAAAACAATAGTCACCACATCACGGTGTCCGTCTTTAGCGCGGATAATAAGACTGCCTTGCGCCTGGGAAGTAAATCCAGTTTTAATTCCTACGACCCTGGTGTCAGCCAGCAAAAGTTTGTTGGTTGTGGTCAGCTTATGCTGCCTCTTGCCGTCAATGGAAAAAACCACTTTTTCCCGAGTTTCCGCAATTTCATTTAATGCCGAGTGTTTCATAAACTCCAGCACCAACAACGATAAGTCGCGCGTGGAGGAATAATTGTCTTGGCTGTCATAACCCACGGGATTAGCAAACCGGGTTTGAGCAAGATTTAATTTGCTGGCCCTATCATTCATCAGGTTCACAAATTTTTCGCTGTCCCCCGCCACAAAATCTGCAAGTGTTAATGCCGCATCATTGCTTGATGAAATCAGCATGCCGGAAAGTAAATCCGCAACTCTAATTTTTTCTCCGGCGACCAGGCCCATGGAGTTGCCAATCACACCTGTGGCGGATTTCTTCACAGTCACTGCGGAGTTCAAATCCACAGATTCAACCACCACAATCGCAGTCATAAGCTTGGTAAGGCTGGCTATCGGAAGTTCCTGGTCAAAGTTGTGCGTAAATAAAATCGTGCTACTTGCTGGATCAAGCGCAAAAGCGGATTTGGCAAGCAAAGCCGGAGGTGGAACGGCCGAGGCCAGTTCCGGAGCCGCTTTAATATGAGGAAGCTCGGATTTTTCGACATTCTGCTCGATAGTAGATCCCAAAATTGCGGGATTTGCTTTTTTTTGGATATCCCAAACCGCCTTGGGCAGTAAAAATACCGCGAACAGGACAATCCCCACTCCCCAAATTGCTTTTTTGGCCATTTGTTTCTTGCTTCTACTAAGATAATCTCCTATAATAATAGCATGCCAAATGAAATTACGTTAACTGATCAAAACTTTGATCAAGAAGTGCTTAGTTCCGATAAGCCTTTTTTAGTCGATTTTTGGGCGGAGTGGTGCGGGCCATGCAAAATGGTCTCCCCAGCCGTAACTCAAATCGCGGAAGAGCTTAAGGACCATATTAGGGTGGGCAAGTTGAATGTGGATGAGAATCCAAAGACTTCCCAAAAATATCAAATCCTAAGCATCCCTTCGCTTAAGGTTTTCAAAGGCGGCAAAATCATTGGCGAAATGGTAGGTGCCGCCCCCAAACCCGTGATTGAAAAGAAGGTCAAGGAAATTATTGGAATTGGTTAGACTGCCACGGCCTTCGGCCTCGCAGACGTGTCCCGTCGCATGACGGGATGCGCATTTGCGAGGAGTTCGGTCGAATGACCGGACGACGAAGCAATCTAATCAAAAACCCGGGTTAATCCCGGGTTTTTCTATAATCTTCCGCTAAGCGGTTTTCTAAATCCTCTGACAATAAACAGCAGGATCACGGCGCCCAAAACCGCCACAATAAAGCTGGTGATATTGAATCCCGTAATGGTCGGCCCGCCAAACAAAGTAATCACCCAGCCGCCGATCAAAGCGCCCAAGATTCCCACTATGATATTCGCCCCAACGCCCATTTCGGCATCAGTTTTCATAATCAAGCTAGCAATCCAGCCCACAATGCCGCCGAAAATTATCCATAGAATTACGTTCATAAACTATATCACCCCCTTTGCCCGTAAAGTCTAGGGGGTGAATAAAATCGCCTCAATAGGTCATTTTGACAAAGCGCGAGGCGGCTGCCGAGAGCGGCGTCGCGCAGGCCCGTTCATCGGGCCGAGCGTGAGGCGCATCCCGACGTGTCGGGATGACGCCGTCCGATCGAGGCAGTCGCCGAGCGCTTTCTTACGTATGTCTATCGGCGACAGAGGACGCGCCGTAGGAATCCGGCTTGGTTTTGACATCGAACCCATTGCCGCGGATCATGCCCACGATCTCATGCATCATCTGCTTGGTCTCGCCATTGGGGCCTATGTCCACGTGGATAGAAAGATTAAAATCGCCGAGGTTTCTGCTCTTCAACTCTTCAATTAGCTGTTCTGCCAGCCGCAATGAGAGTAGTGCTTCTTGGAAAATCCGCTGCCGCAAAGTGTGCAAATTGGCTTCATGCCGCTTAGTCCAGAAATAAATCCCGCCGCGGCGATGGCGGTGGACCACAATAGCGGAAACAAACTCGGCCTCGGCATGCGAATTGGCCATGGAATCCGTGCCGATTATCAGCTCATACTTAAGCCCTGGCTCCTGCTCTATGTAAGCTAAAAGTTTTTGCAACACCGCATCGAACTTTAGCTGCCCATGCGTGGGACTTCTGAAGTCATCAAAAAACAGACCTTCCGCCTGTTCTAAAATCTTTTCTTGTTTAAGCATGCATCAATTGTATAACTTTTTTGGTCTCTTGTAAATCTAAAGGCTCAACCGCCGGTTGAGCCTTTAAAATCCCTCAAAAGCGTCAAAACTTTTGATGCCCTTAAGGGAATGGGCGAGCCGTCTTGTCGAACGACTCACCCGCCCTCCTCGCTGACGACTAGCCGCAGGAATCCCAGGAACCCTTCGATGGCGCCGGCGTCTGGACGGCGTCTTCCATCCGCTTGACGGATTCCCGAAGCTCCTTGACGGATTCCTGAAGGGCAGCCGCCTTCTGCCTGGCCTTCTCCTCGGCCTTGGCTTTCTCGGCCAAGAGCTTGGCCTTCACCCGATCGTCATCAATCGCCATCACCTTGGCAATCGGCCGCCAAGCGGCGATGATCTCATCGTGCAAGGCTGGGATGGAGATCTCGAGCAGCATCTGCTGGAAGAGTGCCGCACCCAACGTCCGCAGCTTGAGCTGATCGAGCACCCATTCGTGGAAGGGCTTGGTCTGAACCGCCGAATCGTTCTCACTCATCGCTACTCCTCCTTCTGTCATGGACACCAGTCACCCATAGTGGCTGGCATGACAGCCTAGGATAACAAAAAAGCCCCCGGATGTCCAGGGGTTTAGGATTACTTCTTCCGGTGCTTGAAAAATTCGATTTGGCGCAAGCGCTTTTTGGCCGCAGTCAAAGTCTTATAAGTCCCGAATTTGCGACCAGTCTTTTCCGACAGCACCACGTATTTATTTTTGAGCTTCTTAATCATAAACAGCTCAATCCCAAACCTGATAGATTTCGCGTCGGCCAGTAAGATACATCTCGGTATAGTGGGACATTTGTTCGGCAACTTTGGGGTCCATGTTGGGATCAGGCTTTCCAGACTTGTATGCTTCCATCATTTTCTCAAAAGCGACCAGGTTTTCCATTTCGGTTTCCATGACCACGGTATTGTAGTTCCCCACTAAGTCAGTCATGATTTTCGTCTTCCCGTCTTTGGGAAAAGCGGCTTTCATAAGTTTAGCAAACTTGGACGCCTGTCCTGGTTTGCAAGTAAACACTTCACGCACTATAATCATATTTTTGTCTCCAAATTAATTACTCAACAATAATATTGCCCTGCATAACATCGGCATGGGCGCTGCAGTGATAAGGGTAAATGCCGGCTTGCGTAAACACAAGGCTATAATTCTCCCCATTCTTAAGGGCGCGGGAGTTTTGCTCCGGGTAATAGCTGTGTGCGGGGTGGCTGTCGGTATTCACGTAATGCTCAACTTCATCATCATTGATCCAAGTAACCTTGGTGCCTTTGCTTATAACAATGTCTTTGGGCTGAAACTTAATTTGTGACATGCGCACTGTTACTTCATTCTGATTTGTTAAACGTTGGTAATTTGCGGCTAGCCCGCGGTCAATGGCGAACTCAAAATACCCGTCATGGCAAGACTTGTCCGGCCAGCAAGCGTTATACGACACTTTATAAAGCCCATCCGGAGCTGATTGGTCAAAGTTTCTTCGCATGGAAAGCTTGTTGGCATCAATGATTTTATTGCCTGTCCCATACTCCTTGCCATCCTGCGTGATATAAATGGCAGAAGGCGCGGTCAAATCAAAGTTAAAGTCCAAAACCACATTGATTGACGCTGCGGCCAAAATTGCGCCGTGCGCCGGAGTATTGGATTCATAATGCGCGCTCTTTTTCGGGTTGTTAAAATTAAAGCTTTTTTGATCGGCAAAATTTCCCTGATCACTTGCCTGATTGCTTTCAGCCACAGGCGCACTCTTATTTTTATTATCTCTTGCTGTAAAAACAATAATCGCCGCAACTATGGCAACTCCCAGAATCCCCCAGCCGATATATTTATTCATAGGCTTTTTTTAATTCTTCAATATTAATTTTACTTTAATTATACTTAATACCTCGGCGGACTGTAAATGCTTAAAATAAATAAATTTAGCTCGTACTTCTTTTATGGCCTTATCTCAAGCGAAAAAGTTATATTATCGCCGGCAGATACTTGTTCCTTCTTTCGCACTTCGACTTTGAGCGGCAAAATGTAGGCTCCGGCTTTTCTATCCAAGAAAATCGAAGTCTTCCAGCTTGTCTTGCCAATAGTCACCGCTACTGGCAGCGAACCCCAGCCGCGATGCATGTCACCAAACAACTGCTTGATTTTGTCTGATTGCTTTTTCGGCAGAGTTATCAAATGCCAAGGGGCAATACCCGGATATACCCACACCTTGGCCCGCGTTTTATAAACAGTTTGCATGTTAACTAGTCGCTTATTCGCGCGAATTAGAGTATTATTTAAGATCACTACTTCCAAACGAGTACGATCAGCAAACCAAGAATTAAGCCCAAGGTGCTGGTCTTGTCTTTGACGCGTTTAAGATAACTTATCAATCCGATGTAAAGGAAGGCGCCGGCACTCACAAGGCCCAACTGGGCTAAGGTTTGTTCCGAAAAATCCGGCAGTAAGAAATAAAAATACGCAAAACTGGCAAACAACACCCCAACGCCGACCAGATCAACTATTACCGATTTTTTATATGAGACACCTTCGCCGCGCAAAATCATGGTGATGGCAAAAAATTCCGGCAGCAGGTGCGCAAGCATGCCCACGGCAATCAACAAGCCGATTCTTTTGTCAATGCCAAAGCTTAGCGCCGTGGCCGACCCTTCCAAAAACGAATGGAAGACAAAACCCAAACTCGAGACAATCGCAAAGCTGCTCTTACTGACCTGATCAGTGAGTTTTTTTAACATAAACCAAAGTATTAACCCAAGCAGAATAAACACGGCTATCTTCGGCAATTCAAAAATCTGGCGGGCTTGGGGCAAGACGTC
>JACQPC010000024.1 GCA_016207695.1 Candidatus Doudnabacteria bacterium
CCACCCTATGGTGGTCTTGGCCACTCTTTAAGCATAATATATGCTTTCTGGCTAACAGTCAACTACGGCTGTAGCTTCAAGGAGGACAACAGATGAAAGCCTTCATGCTTGCTATGGCCATGCTCTTCCCTACTTTGGCCGCAGCCCAAGGGTTTGATCCCCAAGTCCGGCTACTGATGCATAACCATGTGGTCGAACCTAATTCTAGGTTCGGAGTGGCGACTTGGACCATCGTCCCGGATTTGACCGACCGCAATCTTGCTGATCGCAACTCCAGGCGCTTGCTGTTTGTCGGGGGACTGCTCATCCGCTCCAACACGACAAACGACTACAACTGGTTTGAGATCATGCCTGGCGCTTTAGTGGAAGTCCATCCTGCCACAAAGATCAGCAAAACTTACCTCCTGCTCAACACCAGAGCCTACCTCAAGTGGCCGAAAGCGGATCTCTACCTCGAAAACCATCTCCGGCAAGACCGACTACTCTTCAGCGCCTTTGCAACGCGGCCGTTTAGGATCAAACAGATCAACGGCCGGTGGGGCGGCGAGGGCGAAGCAATCATCGGGCTTAAGCCGGAAGTGGCAGATATTTTCCTGCTGGGTCCTAGGATAAGCGTGAGGCTCAAGCCCTCTTGGCTAAACGTGGCCACAGTCCTCTACGTTAACCAGGATACCAAGTTGGTGTGGCGAACCTACCTCAAGTTCGGCAAGTAAAAAAACAACCCCGGCTGTAACGTCGGGGTTGTTCTCTCTCGAAAAATTATTCCTTGTTTGATCCAACTTTGATCTTCTTGGCTTTAGCCTTGGCAGCCTTGGGCAAAATTACCGTGAGAATGCCATCTTTCAAATCTGCAGTCACATTTTCGATATCCACATCCACCGGCAAAACGACTGACCTGGAAAAACTTCCCCAATAACATTCTTGATAAAAATAATCAGATGCCTCGGCTTCAAAATCCCTTTTTCGCTCACCGCGAACTGTCACCATATCATTGGCAATCGTCACATCGATGTCTTCCGGCTTAACCCCGGCAATGGTGGACTTAATGATCACATTATCCTTGGTCTGATACATGTCAATCGTCAACTGCCCCTCGTATTCAGAAAGCCAATCTTCCGAAGTTTGAGCCTGTTGAGCAACCACATCTTCCTCGGCTTCGTTTCCCTCTTCATCAGCCGCCTGGCGCTCCACCGTTTGCGCCCCCATGAGTTTATTGATCAAATTCTTATCTTTGGCCATAAGAGAAATTATTAATTTATGTATTTAGATAGTAGGGGAATAACCCCCTGGTGTCAACCCCGTTAGAAGCAAGGCGCAATAGCGCCTGCCGATGCATAATTGCATCGGGCTTCTAACGGGGTCAAGCGAGTTTTTCTTGGTAATTTTGCACTTTAATTCCAGTGTCACTGGGGGTAACAATTGCCAAGGCCTCAAGCAAACTCTTACTATTTTTAGGACTAATAATAGCATTATAAGCTTGGGTAAAGTTCCATCTTTTGCCGCTTAGGACCTGCTCAACCAGGAATGCCGCTTCCTGCTTGTTGCGCGAGAACTCCACGACATGATGGTTTAATAAAAATTCCAAATTCTTAAGCTCATGGCCTGGCCGCACATCAGTGATAATCATTGGCACTCTTTTAATCACCGCCTCAACCATGGTCGGACCGCCAGTTTTGCCAACCAAAACATCGGATGCGGACATAAATACTTCCATATTATTAATGTAGCCGTAAATCTTCACGGGATGATGAGCGGGTGGAGAAATATTTTCCAGTTCTGCCTTCAACTTTTCATTCGTGCCACAGAGCACTACTAGTTGGTAAGAACGAATACTTCGCAATAAATGCAAGAAAACCTCTTTAACCGTCATTCTCACCAAAGAGCCACTGGTAATCAACACCACTGGCATGGTAACCAACAAGCCTAATTGCCCTCGGGCGCTTTCCTTGCTTATGTCCTTTAGAAATTTTTGCGAGACAGTGGCTCCCACAACGGCAATCTTTTCTTTCGGGAATCCTAATTTTTGCAGTTCGTCTGCCTGCTGCGCTATGTTACAAAGATACAAATCCGCTTCCCGATACAGCCAAAAAGGATGTAAGTGATAATCCGAGAATGCAACGACCAATTTGCCCCGATATAACCCTTTATATTTTAAATATGCCACAATGCCGCTGGGGATGGTTTCGGTGGAAATCACTATTGCCGGCTGAAACTCCCGCAGCAGTTTTAAGATTCGCTTGTGGCGCATGGCGGCCAAGGGCCATCTGCTTCTTAAAGCCAGAAAATTGATGAAACGCGAATTATACAAAAACCCCCACAAGCCAGGGAGGTCTTCAAGAATATACGAGTAAGTATGAACCATGAATTTTTCCAGCAGGCCCCGCTCAATGACCTGCGCGTCTTCTATTCGGACCTCAAAGCTTTCATGCTTCCTAAGCTCCTCGGCAATATTTTCTGCCGTGACCTTCATTCCATGCCCAACTGACGTATGTAAAATTAAAACTTTTGTTTTCATTTTCTAACTGGCGGAGAGGGTGGGATTTGAACCCACGAAGGACTTTCATCCTTACCGGTTTTCGAAACCGGCGCACTAAACCACTATGCGACCTCTCCTAACTATAATTTTTGAAAGTTTCTTACGGAACAAAAATGACGCAACACTTCCTGGACAAATGTGAAACTTTTTCTGTGCACCGGTGAAACGCCAAATTTTTTCAGCGCTTGTCGATGTAAACGCGTGCCATAGCCTTTGTGTTCCATAAAGCCATAAACCGGAAACTCTTCGTGCAAATTTTTCAAAATCTCATCGCGCGCGACTTTGGCAATGATTGATGCTGCGGAAATAGAAAGAATCTTCACATCCCCGTCAATCATTGCCTCCTGGGCGATCTCTTCAACAGTCTTAATTTTGTGCAAACCGTCCACGAATAAAAAATCCGGTTTGCGTTTCAAACCTTCCACGGATTTTTTCATGGCCAACATGGCAGCTTGATGAATATTGATCTCATCGATCATATCCTGCGCGACTACTCCGATCCCAAAGTCAAGGCAGTGGTCTTTTATAAAATTAACGAGTAATACTCGTTCTTTTTCATCCGTGGTCTTGGAATCCCGCACCCTATACCACCACTTGTGTTTGCTTCTTTGTTTGCCGATTGAATCAGGATCCAAAATCACGCTGGCCGCAACCACCGGCCCGGCCAAGGGCGCTATTCCTACTTCATCGCATCCAGCAACCAACTTGAACCCTTTGGCATATTTTTGTATTTCATATTTGTATGTGGGAAATTTCATGCTACCTAAGCTGGACTTTTAGCAAATCCCAATAATTATCATACCAGCCTTGTTTGATTTCTTCATAATGTTCATCGGGGACTCCGGTTTGGATAAATTGCATTTTTGTCCCTGCCTTGTCTTTTGTGAATTTAAAGGTCACTGTGGAGTAAGTATCTTTTCCCCAATCTGTGGCACGCCAACTCTGGATAATCTCTTTCCCAGGCACTAATTTTTTATTAGTGCCGTCTATATATCCGTCCCAAGCGGTGAACTTACCACTCACCTTGCCTGTGTTAGTCGCTTTTGCTCCTGTAAATTGGGTATGCTTTTTAGGATTGATAATCCAATCATACATTTCTTTGGGTGTGGCCTTAAAATAAACAATTTGTTTGATAGTCTTCATGAATTTTTCTTAATTCTTGGTGGACCCTACCGGGCTCGAACCGGTCACCTCTTCCATGCCATGGAAGCGCTCTACCAAATGAGCTAAGGGCCCTTTTGGTCCTCTCGGAGGGAGTCGAACCCCCATCTTATCCTTAGGACGGATCTGCTCTGATCCATTGAGCTACGAGAGGGCTCAACTTACGCAAACGCAGTTTATCTTACAATTTTTTTCGATACTTTTCAAGAAACTCTGGAAACTGGGAATGCACCGGCTGGGGCAAATTATCAATCGTAAACCAATCAAGGCTGTCAAATTTATGCGGCTCGTTGATTTTAATTCCTTCTGGATCAATCAAAACTTTATAATCAAGCGCAAGCCAATGTGTCGGCTCCCCATTATGTGAGCGGTGGACATCCCGGAATCCCAAAAATTCAAAATCCAAAACTTTGGCATTGTATTCTTCCTGAATTTCTTTCCGAAGAGTATTCTCCACAGTATCGCCGAACTCAATTCGCCCACCGCCAATATCCCAGCGGCCATGCTCGTCCCTGGAGTTTTCTGTTCTTCTGGCCATAAGCACTCGCCCTTTACCGTCGTGGCAAAAATAAACGACACAGACTCCAATATGATCAACCCCACTTTTCATAAATTTTTTCGTTGGCCGTGAACCACTCACTACGTTCGGGTACACGGCTCATAAACTAGTCGCCCAATCCATCTCAAGCCATTCTGGCATGCCATGAACTGGAGCGAACGAAGTGAGCGACTAGTTCATGGTCGGGGTGCTGGGAATTGAACCCAGTCTACACGCACCCGAAGCGTGCGTACTACCGGCATACTC
>JACQPC010000025.1 GCA_016207695.1 Candidatus Doudnabacteria bacterium
CTCTCACTCCATCTCGCGCGTGCAAAGATGAGATGATCATACCGTCATCATGATCGTTGAGCAGTGAGAGCGCAAAGCTTAAATTGCCCCCGCTGCCGTCAATGTGGTTGAACTTAACAAAGCCAATTTTTTTGATATCAGATTGGTTCAAAATCGCAAGATCCGTTAGGCGGCTATTGTGGTCATCAAGCGTTTGATTGATTTTGGTAATTGAACGATTCTGCTCAACCAAAACCTGCTCCAGATCTTTTTTGATGGATGCGGAGTAAAACTCTTTCCGCACCTTGTCGAGCTTCAGCAATCTGAACACGATCCAGGCGTCTGCAAGCAGTATTAATCCCAAAATATATATGAAATATTGTTCCATGGTCCTTGTAATTATAGCATTTTTGGGCTAAGATTAAACCCATGAAACAACAAACAAATTATTCGAATCCAGATGAAATCAGCCAAGTCAGGAAAGATTTGGCCAGGGTTTTGATCCTAAACGGAATTTTGCTGGCGCTTCTGATTGGCTTGTTTTTCTGGAACAAGGCTTCCGGATTTTTGGATCAGTTTTTCGCAAACGTTCTGAAATTTTAAATATGGGGCTTATGGTCTAGTGGTAAGACGCCACATTCGCATTGTGGAGACGCCAGTTCGATTCTGGCTAAGTCCACCAAGAAAGGCTGTATGGTCTTTTTATTTTTGTTTCAAAAGTTTTTGCAATTCTTCCTTGACCATTTCCCGATCGTCCCACGGGATTTTTTTACTGCCGATGATCATGGATTGCTCGGCTCCTTTGCCAGTGATCAAGACGACATCACCGGCTCGCGCTAAGCCTAAAGCTTGTGCAATCCCCGCTTTCCGATCAAGGATAATAAACAGATTTTTTTCCCTAGTTTTTCCTGATGATTCGGCTGCTTGAGCAATATCATTGGCAATCTTAAGCGGATCATCGTCGTAAGGATCAACATTCGAAATAATGACAAAGTCCGCTTTTGTGGCCGCCACTTCCCCCATGGCTGGCCTTTTGGATTGGTCCCGCCCGCCGCCTTCGGCTCCCAAAAGGACAATTACGTGATGCTTTGGCGCCATGCTTCTTACCGCATCCAAGGCCGCATTCATGCTGACTTTTTCGTGCGCATAGTCAACAATCACCGTGAAATTCTGGCCTTGCTCAATTTTTTGCATCCGCCCCTCAATCAACTTCAAATTTTCTAAACCTTGTTTTATTTGTTCATAACCAATCTTAAGCGTTTGTCCTAAAGCAATCGCTGGCAAGGCATTATAAACATTAAAGCTGCCCAACACCGAAAGACGATAGGGTTGATTTTTGACGGCAAAACTTATCCCGTTTTGATTTGCGATAATATTTTCTGCAAGCAAATCTCCCTGCTTAATGCCAAAGGTAATTTTTTGCTTTGCGGGAAAGCCGAGGTAAAACTTTGCGTATTCTGAATCGGCATTGGCAATTATAATTTTTTCTCCAGTCAAATTTTTCATCAACTGCGCTTTAACTTGCTTGTATTTCTCAAAACTGCCGCCGTGGCTGGGCAGATGCTCCGGGGTTAAATTGGTAAATATGGCGGCATCAAATTTTATGCCCAAGTGCCGGAAAAGTTTTAGGCCTTCGGAGGTTGCTTCCATGACCGCATGAGTGCATCCGGCTGCGACCATTTGTTTTAAAAATTTTTGGATTACAAACGGACTGGGCATAGTCATATGCATGCGATTCAAAGTCTGTTTTTCCCCGATTCGGGTGTTGGCTGTTCCCAATTGCCCGGTTTTGTATCCGCCGGCAGTCAGTACTGCCCAAACAAAATTGGCAGTGGAAGTTTTGCCCTTGGTGCCTGTCACCCCCACGACAAATAATTTTTTTGCCGGATACCCATAATAAAAAACAGCCAGATGGGCCAGCAAAAAGTGATAAACCAAAAATATCCATTCTGGCAAAATGGAACGAATTAACTTTTTTAGTTTTAGCAATATGCTAATCATTTAATTTTGCGCTGCCAAGCAGTAGGCCCAAGGCTGTAAACAAAGTTAGCTTTCCTTGTTGAACGGTTATGAGATAATGGTCAAACAAGCCTATGAGCAATAATACGAAAACTAAGGATAAAAAGAAATACGTTTCATTTTTTGGCCAGCGGCTCCAGGCATTTTTGAAAATTTGGTAAACAAGAGCCAGAAATAGCCCTAACCCGACCAATCCCAATTCCGCAGCCTGGAACAGATAAACATTATGTGGCGGCTGGTATTGCCACGGCTCCAAGCTTTTTCTTGAGATCAGATCTGGAATATAGTTGCCTATGCCCGTGCCCAAAAACGGGCTGTTTTTTATAGCTTCGATGCCAAATTGATTGAATAATCCCCTGTCATTGATTGATCTAGTATCTTTTACATCAGTTGCACGTGAAACAATGTATGATTTATATCCTAATCCCATGACCATAGCACTAATCAATAGGACAAGCAAAGCGCTGATTAAAGCTGGTTTCATAAGGTTTTTTATATAGTAAAACAAGGCGAGGGCATAAAGCATAATTGCTCCAATCCAGGCAATCCTCGAAAAGGAGAAAAATATCCCAAAAGTAATTATTATCAAAAAAATCGCTAGGATAAGCCTTTTTTTATTGTTAGTTTCATGTGATACAAGAAAAAAGCCGGCAGATAGAGGAAATAGGAGAAAACCCCCTAAAACATTGGGGTGCGGGAATGTTCCATAGGCCCTGATAATCTTTTGGCCGAATAGATCCAGGGTGGCTAACCCCGGAGTTCCCAAGGGAGCGATATACTCGCCTAACCATGACAAACCAAGCTGATGTTGCACGTGAAACTGCCAGATTCCCAAAACCGCCTGAAAAACACCAGCAACCAAAATTAGCCATAAAGCTACCTTAAATAAGCCTTTTTTGGCAATAATTGATGGGATGATAACCATTAAGCCTAATAGTTCTACAAGCTTGAATAGATTATAAAACCCTAGGTCTAAATGTTTCACATGCAACAAAGAAACACTAGCCCATAAAATAATGGCTAAAATAAGCCACTTTATTGTCTGTGAAACATTTGTTTCACGCCGCTCTATCCAATATGCTGTGAAACATAGTATAAGAAATAGATCTGATAAATAAACAAAAAAGGCCAAATGATAGTTAAAATACCATGAAACATAGGCCTTATCCGGAGAATACAAGATTCGAGTTTGAATCGGAATGAGAAACAATAGTGAAACCAGAAAAATCTCACTAAATCTAAGTTTTGCAATAAATTGTTTCACGTGAAACATTGACTAAATGAGTTATTTATATTCTAATTACGTTCTATGATTGACCTATGGAACATAAACTTGTATTCTTACTTTTACTCAAACACCACAAGTGGAAGGAGGTGAGTGCCGTGGTGGAGAATCCATACAATCTGTTGATCAGGGAGTTCAATGTGAAGAGTCCTGAAGCCCGACTGGATGAGGAATGGAGGGATAGTTGGGCTGCCAGGGCGCGAGCTCTGATGGAGAAGTCGGACGAGTTGAGTGAGGCGCAACTCATGCAACTGGCCAACCGACTGGAAGAACTGGGGGTTCCGGCCAATTCATAACCCACAGACACAAGGAGCTTGTATGGCCCACCATTCGTTTCGTGAACGCCAGTGTTTGCTGACCTGCCTTGTCCGCAGTGCTCACTGGCGTTCCGTTCATTTACATATATACTATAATGAATATAGCTTTAAAAATCTAAAGATATCGGGGTGGAGTATGCCGGTAGTACGCACGCTTCGGGTGCGTGTAGACTGGGTTCAATTCCCAGC
>JACQPC010000031.1 GCA_016207695.1 Candidatus Doudnabacteria bacterium
AGTCTGGGCCGTGTCGCAGTCCCAGTGTGGGGGATCACCCTCTCGGGCCCCCTACCCGTCGTAGCCTTGGTAAGCCTTTACCTTACCAACTAGCTGATGGGACGCGGGCCTCACGTTAAGCGGATTGCTCCTTTTGAGTTTCCTCAACATCCAGTATTAGCTCTCCTTTCGGAGGGTTATTCTGAACTTAACGAAAGTTCCCACGCGTTACTCACCCGTTCGCTACGTTACTCCAACCTTGCGGTCAAAGCACGTTCAACTTGCATGTCTTAGGCACGCCGCCAGCGTTCATCCTGAGCCAGGATCAAACTCTTCAATAGAGTTAAAATCTGAAATCAGATTAGAACTGGCGTGATGGTTTTTTATATAGGGTCCATCACAAAAACCCATTGATTCAAAGTGAATCGACGATTTGTTGAAACAATGACTATATAACTATGACTTTGACAGGCTTTACGCTTGTCATTGTCATCGTTATCGTCATCGTCACAACTGCTTATTCCCAATAAACTATTTGCAAAGTTTATCGGTATTCAGTTGTCAAAGGACTTTAAAAACTCTTAAGCGACATAAAAACACGAGCCTTTCGTGTTTCTTGATATCCCAGTTAAGCCGTAGGGATCAAAGAAATTTGCTCAAAAACTTTGGTAGTGTTTTTATTGCTCCTTATTAGGTTTTTAATGGTAACTAAATTATAGGCCAATTATTAAAGCCTGTCAACCCCTCGGCTCCGCTCGGGGTTGACCCTGAGCGAAGTCGAATGGGTCAAGATTGGCTGATAATGACCTTGTCTATCAACCCGTAATTCTTGGCTTCCTCGGCTGTCATGAAAAAGTCGCGGTCAGTGTCAGTTTCGATTTTCTTGAGTGACTGGCCGGTGTGCTTAACCAGAATATCATTGACTTGGTTTTTGATGCGCAGCATTTCCTTCGTCTGGATTTCCACGTCGCGCACTTGCCCCTCCACGCCGCCCATAACCTGATGCAGCATCACGCGGGCGTTGGGCAAGCTCATTCTTTTGCCGGAAGCACCCGCGGCCAAAAGAACGGCGGCAGCAGAAGCTGCTTGTCCCACGCAGACCGTGATTATATCCGGTTTGACATATTGCATGGTATCGTATACTGCCAAAGCAGAAGTCACCGCCCCGCCTGGGGAATTGATATACAAATTAATATCTTTCTTAGGATCCTCAGCTTGCAAGAACAGCAATTGAGCAATGATCAGGTTAGCCACATGGTCATCAATCGGCTCGCCTAGAAAAATAATCCGCTCTTTAAGCAAGCGCGAGTAAATATCAAAAGCCCGCTCGCCAAACTGCGATTTTTCTACCACCATGGGGACTAACGGCATGCTTATATCTTTATTCCTCATTTTTTTTCTCTCCTGGCTCCTCGGGCTCTGAAGCCTCAACGGCATCTTCTTCCGAAGTAACGGCAGGCTTAGCAGCTACTGTTTCTTCCAATTTCTCCTCCACAATGTCAATCTTCCATCCAGTTAATCTTGCGGCTAAGCGGACATTTTGTCCAGCCTTGCCAATGGCCAAAGAAAGCTGGTCAGACATAACCCCGACTTTTGCTTCTTTGGCTTCCTCATTCAGCTCCACGTTCAAGATCTTAGCCGGCGACAAGGCGTTGGCAATAAACTTCACATAATCCTCGGCCCAAGCAATGATATCGACTTTTTCGCCGTTTAGCTCGGCCATGATTACTTGCACTCGAGTACCCCGCTGACCGACACAGGCCCCGATAGGATCCACGCCTTCTTGGGAAGACCATACCGCAATTTTGGTGCGACTGCCCGCTTCGCGGGCTATTGATTTGATCTCCACAATCCCGTTAAAAATCTCCGGCACTTCGATTTCAAAAAGCCTGCGCACCACATCCGGATGCGAGCGGGACAAGGTGATTTTGGGCCCTTTGGCTGTGGGCTCAACATGCAAGATCAAAACTTTGATTCTTGAACCAATCGTGTATTTCTCACCTTTAATCTGTTCCGAGGGAAACAATACTCCCGTAGCTTTGCCTAAATCGATAAGCACGGTTTCGCCCTCGATGCGCTGAACCATGCCTGATACAAGCTGGCGTTCTTTGGACTTAAAATCAGTAAACAAAACACCGCGCTCCGCTTCCCTGATTTTCTGCACAATCACCTGCTTGGCTGTCTGGGCGGCAATGCGCCCGAACTTCGCTCCGGATTTGGGAGTAATATCAGTCTTAATCTCATCGCCGATTTTTGCGCCCTTCTTAAGCTTTTGGGCATCTTCCACAGAAACTTCTTTCACCGGATCCTCGACCAGTTCAACTACGCGCTTGGCATCATAAACTTTGGTGCCCAAAGTTTCCGGCATAAACTCCACTACTATATTCTGGTCCTTCTTGCCGTAGTCCTTGCGAAAAGCCGCGGCCAAGGAGGCCTCGATCATTTTCAAGATTTCTTCTTTGCTGATCTCTTTCTCTTCAGCGATTTGATTTAGTGCTTGCTCAAACTCATTATTCATAAAATTTTGGAGTAAAAATCCCGCCAGCGGCGGGATTTAATCTAAGTCTTCAATAGCATTCGCAAGTATTATAACAGGCTTAAGCGGGTTGTCAACATCTACGCTGGCCACATCAATCCTGGGATTGCAATTGCGGTATTGAGGATGTAAATTGATGAACAATTTCGCGGTCCTTACTAGCTTCTGTTGTTTAAAAAAATCTACTGCTTCCAAAGATGACCCAAAGCGGTTGGAAGTCCGCGCCTTGACCTCAACAAATACTAAGTCCTTGTTTTTCAAACAAATGATATCCAATTCACCCATTCTTTTCCCAAACTTCGGAAAAAAATTCCGCTCCAGAATTTGAAACCCCTGTTGCCGATAGTGCTCTGCTGCCAACTCTTCCGCAATTTTTCCTAAACTGGTCATTTTTTGCTTCCTGGCAAGTAACGCTGTCTGATTGATTCTGTAAGATGCGCCTGCCGCTCGCTTTTGAACTTCAGCAACAAATAATAAATATTCCAAACAAGCCAAACCAGTCCCGCCAAGGCAATCAATCCCACCCAAAATCTCCTTCCCAGAAACGGCGTTGATTCATATCGAAAACCAAACCAGATCGCCCCGGAAAATCCTATCCAGATGAAAAGATGAAAAAACTTATTAACCAGTCTTTTTGCTATTGGGTCTTTCAATAATAATTTGACCACAAAGAGAATCACGCCAACTACAAATAAGCTGCCGAATATGAAACCGGTGTTTTTATCGAAATCAGATAAGAAGGACGAGGGCTGGGCAAACCAAAAGAAATAATCGAAAGGCATGCTACTTTACGAACACCATTCCATAATGATAATTGTCAGTATCCACCTCGCGGCTAAGCTTGAAATTAAATTTCAGAACCAATTGACGGGCTTGCTCTGAACTGATTCGCGCTTTCGCTGGCGGGCCAATAGTGCTCGGTTTTTGGTTCCAGTCGATCAAGAGAAGCTTGCCTCCAGTTTTGAGCAGCCGATAAGCTTCGGTCATGAGATTGTCTTTGCTGCCAATCTGATGCAAAATATTGCCCATGATCACCAGATCAACGCTGCCGTCTGGGATTTTGAGGCAAGACTTAGGCTTTTCCAAATCGCACCGCAGAGTTTTAATGTTGCGCAAAAATTTAAGCCGAGCCTCCGCGCTCACATGCTCAAGCGCCGATTCCAAAATATCAACAACCAAGACATTGCCGGTTTCGCCCACGATCTTCGCCGCAGCAACGGCATAAAACCCCGATCCTGTGCCTAGGTCAGCCACTGTCTGACTCACAGTCAAGCCCGTGGCGAACAAAACCTTATCAGGACTTAAGAATTTAATTTGCGGATCAAAAACTAATGATTCCATGAAAAGATTTAATATCAACGGCCTTGCCAGTTAACTCATCTACATTAATGATAACATAACTTAATTCCGCAAATGAAGGATCCTCCGGGATTTCAAACGGCACCCATTGGCCGGAAATGAAACGTTGCAATGAAAGCTCCTTTTTAACTCCCAAGACCGAACCGGCCGCCCCGCACATGCCGACATCCGTGATATAACCCGTGCCTTGGGGCAAAACCTTGGCATCGGCTGTCGGAATGTGGGTATGCGTGCCAATGACAGCACTGACTTTTCCTTCCAAAAAATAGCCGAAAGCAACTTTTTCGCTAGTGGCCTCGGCATGAAAGTCAATAATGGTTGCGGCCAAAGGCGCTGCCTGGTTATTTTTGAGCCACACCTCCACCAGGCTAAATGGCGAACCAATCGGATCATGGAATTGCTTTTCCATAAACACCTGGCCTAAGAAGTTGCCAACCAAAACCTTGCCCTTAGCTGTATCCAAAATCATGGCCGACTTTCCGGCATAAGTGTCGGGGATATTTGCCGGCCGCACCAGCCGGTCGGAATACTTATTCAAAGTCTTGTCAGACAAATCTTTTTTGGAAAAGACATGGTTGCCGCCAGTAAAGCCATGGATGCCGATGCGGATTAGTTCTTCCAAGGTTTTGATGGTAACTCCTTTGCCATGCGCCAAATTTTCCACGTTGGCTAAAACCAGGTCAGGTTTTTCAGCTGCAACCAAAGCCGGCAGCGCTTGTTTCACAACTCTGCGCCCTGGTTCACCTGCGATGTCACCGAAGAATAAAATTTTGATCATGAATAAGAATTCAAAAGTCAAAATGCA
>JACQPC010000030.1 GCA_016207695.1 Candidatus Doudnabacteria bacterium
CATATGCGCACGGCGATTATCGGGGATGCCCTTAAGCGCATGTTTTTGCATCTCGGATTTGAGGTTGAATCCGACACCCATATGGGCGACTGGGGCACACAGTTTGGCTATCTGATCCTGGCTTATAAAAGATTTGGAGAAGTTAACGATAAGCTTTATGCCCAGCTCAACGCGGATGAGTCCGCAAGGAATGAAGCCAAGCAGGAGTTTGTGAAGCTCGAACAAGGAGATTCAGAGAACCGCAAGATTTGGCAGGGATTGGTGGATGAGAGTGTCAAAAAGTTTTTAAGCTTTGCCGAAGAGTTCGGTCTTCTGCCGTTTGAGCATCATTGGCCGGAAAGTTTTTATGAAGACAAAATGCCCGCGGTGATTGAGAAACTCAAAGAACTGGAATTGCTGGAAACTTCCCAGGGCGCGCAAGTCGTGAATCTTGAGAAAAACGGTTTGGGGGTTGCCATCATTATCAAGTCCGACGGAGGCACGACTTATTTGCTCCGCGATTTGGCAACTTTTCTTTTTGCCAAACAGCAGGGCTTTAGCAAACACCTTTACGTGGTGGACAACAGGCAGGCGCTGCATTATAGGCAGCTGTTCGCGATTCTTAAGTTAGTTGGGGAGATAAGGGAGGCCGGGGAAGTAGGGGGTGCAGAAGGGGTGCATATCAGCTATGGCTTTGTAAGTTTTAAGGGTGAAGCCCTAAGCACGCGCAAGGGCAATATGGTTTTGGCAGAGGATTTACTCGCCCAAGCCCAGCAGCGAGTTGCTCGGATAATTGAAGAAAAAAATCCGGAATTGGCCAATAAACAAGAGGTTGTTAAGGCTGTAGCCTTGGCGGCTCTCAAATACTTTGATCTCAAACACAACCGGCATTCAGACATAGAGTTTGACTGGAACCAGGTTTTGGATTTTGAAGGAAATAGCGGGCCGTACTTGCAGTATACTCACGCGAGGCTGGCCAGCATTCTTCGGAAGGCAGAGAAAGTAAGGGGAGTAAGGGGAGTAAGGGGAGTAACTTCTACTGAACACAGGGTCTTATTTTTAAGCTCGATACTGGATGAGAAGGTTGAAGAGGCCGTGCAAGATTATCTGCCCAATGTTTTTGCCAACTATCTTTATGAATTGGCTTCCGAGGTCAATAAGTTTTACCACGAATCGCCGGTGATTGCGGAAAAGGACGAAGACAAGAAAAATTTCAGACTCGCTTTGGTTCAGAAAGCCAAGGAAAGTTTGGCTAAAGGCTTGGATTTGCTGGGAATTAAGGCGCTTGAGGAAATGTAAAATGCCATTCAAACCCATCGATCCGAAACCTGATTTTCCGAAACTTGAAGAAGAAGTCTTGAAATTTTGGGAAGAGAATCAGATTTTTGAAAAGTCACTCGAACAAACTCGCAGTGGCAAACCGTTTACCTTCTATGACGGCCCGCCGTTTGCCACGGGACTGCCTCATTATGGCCACATTTTGGCGTCCACGATCAAAGACGTGATTCCGCGCTATCAAACCATGAAGGGGCGGTTTGTGCGAAGAAGATGGGGTTGGGATTGCCACGGCTTGCCGATTGAGGAGATTACCGAGCGGCATTTGGGCATTTCCGGGAAAAAAGACATTGAAAAACTGGGAATCAAGAAGTTCAATGAAACTTGCAGATCCTTGGTCTTGCAATACGTGGCTGAATGGCACAAAATGGTGCGCAGAATAGCGCGCTGGATCGACTTTGACCACTCCTATAAGACCATGGATCGGGACTATATGGAATCTGTCTGGTGGGCTTTCAAGCAAGCTTATGATAAAGGATTAGTTTATGAGGGCCGCAAAGTTTTGCTCTATTGCCCACGTTGTGAAACTCCGGTTTCAAACTTTGAAGTCGCCATGGACAATAGCTATCAGGAAGTCACAGAAGAGGCGGTAACGGTAAAGTTCAAGGTTAAGAATCCTACAACCTACAACCTACAACCTACAACCTATTTTTTGGCCTGGACCACGACGCCGTGGACGTTGCCGGGAAATGTGGCGTTGGCGGTAGGCGAGGATATAGATTATGTTAGGGTACAGGGTTCAGGGGCCAGGGGTCAGAAAGAGTATTATATTCTGGCAAAGGATCGAGCAAAAGAGATCCTGAAACCCCTGAACTTGATTCAGGGTCAGGATGACGAAGTTCTCAAGGGCTCTGACCTGGTTGGTCTGGAATATGAGCCGTTGTTTGAAGTAAAAGGGATCAAGGAGGATAAAGGGGATAAGGCACATAAAGTCTACGCGGCGGATTTTGTTACAACCTCCGAAGGCACGGGAATTGTGCACACAGCGGTAGTTTACGGCGAAGAGGATTTTGAGCTGGGCCAAAAAGTCGGGCTTCCTGTGGTTCCTCTGATTGATGAAAAAGGCAAATTTAACGAGCAAGCGCCAGAATTGATTCGAGGGATGTATTTTAAAGATTCGGAAATGGCGATAAAAAAAGATCTTGAAGCGCGCGGCTTGCTGTTTAAGAAAGAAATGCATACCCATTCCTATCCGCATTGCTGGCGCTGCGGCACTATGCTTTTTTATAACGCTATTCCGGCATGGTTTATCAATGTCGGAAAGCTTAAGGACAAGCTTTTAAAAACCAATGATAAACAAATTAGCTGGTTTCCTGCTCATCTTAAGCATGGCCGCTACCAAAAAAGCGTTGAGATGGCTCCGGATTGGAACATTTCCCGCAACCGCTATTGGGGCAACCCGATGCCAGTTTGGAAATGCGACCAGGGGCACCTCACGGTCGTGGGCAGCATCAAAGAGCTGGGGCTTGAGCGGAACCAGTTTTTATTCTCTCGGCATGGGGAAGCCGAGCACAATGTCAAAGACATCGTCAGCTGCTATCCGGAAAAAGCCGTTAGCAATCTCACGGCCAAGGGAGTTGAACGCGCCCGCGGCCTTGCCCAGTGGATCAAAGAACAGGGAGGGGTAGATCTGATTTTTTCTTCTGACCTTGACCGGACGTATGAGACTGCCAAGACTGTCGGCGATTTGCTGAATGTTCCTGTTGAGATTGATGGAAGATTGCGCGAATTTAACGTCGGTATTTTCAACGGCAAATCCAAAGCCGAATTTGACCGGAAATTTCCTTTTGAACTGCGTTGGGAAAAAGCGCCCGAAGGCGGGGAAACTAATATTCAGGCCCAGGAGCGGATGGTTGATTTTGTCAGGGAAGTCAATAAAAAGCATTCCGGCAAAAAAATTCTGGTGGTTAGCCATGGCGACCCTTTGTTTTTGTTGATGCAGTATTACGGTTCAGAGCTGCCATATCCAAAGTATGCTACCCCTGTGGAGCTTGATGTCAGCATTAATGACCTTCACCGTCCATACATTGATGAAGTAGTTTTGGAGTGCAAACAATGCGGGAAGAAGGCTTATCGCATCAAGGAAATTTTTGATTCTTGGATGGAAGCGGGTTCAATGCCGTTTGCGGAGTATCATTATCCGTTTGATCAAAAAGAGACCTTTGAAAAACGCTTTCCCGGGCAATTCGTGGCTGAATACATTGCCCAAACCAGAGCTTGGTTTTATGTCATGCATGTGATTTCCCAGATCCTGTTTGACAAAGCCCCGTTTGAAAACGTGGTCACCACCGGCACGATTCTAGCCGAAGACGGGTCCAAGATGAGCAAATCCAGGCGGAACTTCCCAGATCCTTGGAAAGTGATTGAAAAGTATGGCGTGGACAGCCTGCGCTTTTACCTCATGAACTCCGTGGTGATGAACGCGGATAATTTGAATTTCTCCGAAAAAGACCTAGCCATCGTCTACCGCAAGGTCAATTTGATTTTGTGGAATGTCTATAATTATTTTGTGACATACGCCAACGAATCCGGCTGGGAGCCGGACAAGGGGTCAGGAGTCAGGTTACAGGGGTCAGTTC
>JACQPC010000032.1 GCA_016207695.1 Candidatus Doudnabacteria bacterium
CCATTAATTCTCATCGTCGGTGCGGCTTTAAGATTCTACCACAATACCTCCATCGCGCTTTGGCATGATGAGGCTTTTTCCGCCCTTTACCTCAAATATTCCTGGGCAGAAATGATGCACCGGATCGCGCTGGATGTTCATCCGCCGCTTTATTACATAATTCTGCGATTGTATGCTTACGTTTTTGGCGATGGGTTGTTTTCCTTAAGACTGCTGTCTATAATTTTCGGGCTTCTGACAATCTATGCCGGGTATTTGCTGGTGAAAAAAATCTGGAACAATGAAAATTGGGCCTTACTGTCAGCGTTAGCCTTGGCACTAAATCCCTTTCAAATCCAGTATTCACTTGAAGCTCGAATGTATACGATGGGCACTTTCCTGGCTTTGATTTCTTGTTACTTATTAGTTAAGGCGCTTAAGACCAACCAAAAAAAACACTGGATCCTGTATGCGGTGGCTGTTGCGGCTGCTGTTTATACTCACTATTATCTAGTTTTCACTGTGGCTGCCCAAGGACTATACGTCGTCTATCTAATGATCAAGGAAAGAAAACTTAAATGGCCGGCCATAAGCGCATACGCTTTGTCAGTAGTGCTATATCTGCCGTGGCTCAAAACTTTTTTGGTTCAACTGACAAGGGTCCAGGAAGCCTACTGGATACCAGCCATGGACCGCTGGAGTATTCCCGGGACGGTGTGGAAAATGGTTTTTGGAGGAGCTGGCGAGGCTCGCGGAATTTTAATCCTCACCACCCTGATTGCCCTGGCAGTCATAGTTTACTTTTTGAAATCCACAAACATAAATGAAAAATGGCTGATTGTTTTAAGTTTGGTTGTTCCTTTTGCTGCCGCGGTTCTCCTTTCGCTAAAAACCGCGATTTACTTGGACCGCTATTTTGTGTTTGCGTCATTATTCTTCTCCATCCTCATAGTCATCGCTTTTTTGCAGATAAAAAATTATCCAGCGCGCAAGACCTTGCTGGTATTGTTTTTTGCTTTGAGCTTGATTTGGTTTTTCAAAAATTGGCAAAACCTGAACTTGGGACCTGGTATGGCGGGAGCAAGCCAGCAGATAAAAGAAAATGCCCAAAATACAGACAAAATCTATGTCGGTTCAAGCTTTGTGTACTTCACCTTTAAATACTACAACCAGACGGATATCAAGCCGCTCTTATATTCAAGCGGCACGCTCGAATCTATTCCTCATTTTTCCGGCACCGCGCTTTTGAATAACGACGACCTAATCTTGGACTTCAAGCCAACGCCGAAAGGGAGCCAGGTTTGGCTGATTTGGACTACGGGTTTTGGCGGAAACAAGCCAGTGGTCCCCGGCAACTGGAGCCTGGTGGAAGAAAAGGTCTTTAACGACACGCCTGACTTCAAAGGCCAAATCTTCGTAGACCAATACCACGTAAACTAACCTCTTGCCGAAGCTTAAACGCGTTCCCATGCTTGAGCAATCCCAAATATGACTGCAGATTATTTTCGTTGATTTTTTTAAACATCCGCCGCTTAGTTGTGGTTCGTAAAACCCTGTGGTGAGTAAAACTCACCCAACCCAGGAAATCAACGCCGGAAGCAAGGGTTTTGAGAATAATCTTGTCTGGATGAAGCGATAGCTTAATATCGTTTTCAAGAAATACTGCAATACGGGAAAGTATTGGAGTAAGATACTGTTTACTCGAGGATAAAATCACAAAATCATCAGCATAGCGGATATAATATTTGGCTTTAAGTTTGTGCTTCACAAACTGGTCAAACTTATTCATGTAAACATTCACGAGCAGTTGCGAAGTTAAATTGCCAAGCGGCAGGCCTTTTTTAGACTGCCACGTCGCTTCGCTCCTCGCAGATTCGGTCCTACGCATTTGCGAGGAGCCGGAGGCGACGAAGCAATCTAAGCCAAAGCTGTCTATTATCTCTTCCAGTAGCCACATGATATCCTGGTCCGGAATATATTCTTTCAACATCCCAAGCAAAATCTCATGATCAATGCTGGCGAAGAATTTTTTGATGTCGAGCTTCAAAGTCCAAACTGTTCTGGTGTTGTTCTTGCTTGCCTTCGCATACATCGAGCGTAATCTATTGACTGCCTTATGGGTTCCCTTGTCATCTCGGCAGGAATACGAATCAGCGATGAATGTCCGGTCAAAGAACGGATACAAAATCCGATAAACTGCATGGTGCAATAATCTATCTCGAACCGAAGCTTTGCTGATATCTCGAGGCTTCGGATCAGAAATCTTGAAGCAATAATAGCCGCCATGCTTGTAGGTCTTATTGGCAAGATCTTGGTGAAGCTGTAATATATTATCAATCAAAGCACTGGCAAAGAACTGGACATCAGGCTTATTTCTTTTGCCCCGCACAAACTCCTGCCAGGCTAGCAGTAAATTTTCAACAGAAATAATATCCTCATATTTATGACTGAATTGAATCCTCATTTGCCCCCCCGGCGGGGGGG
>JACQPC010000033.1 GCA_016207695.1 Candidatus Doudnabacteria bacterium
GGTTCATCCCACATTCCGGGCACATGCCAGGCTTATCCTGCCTGATTTCCGGATGCATGGGGCAACTGTAGATCGTTTCGTTATTCATGCTACTGCTTAATCGTTAATAGTTATTCGTAACCCCGACCTTTGATGCGATTAAATCATTATTGTTGCCCATAGCCGGATCATCATGGATATAGGTTACGATCCCTTCTTTGTCTAAAACTATATAAGTGTGTCCCGGCATCACCCCTCCATGCATTGAACTGGGCAGATCCAGCATGCCAAGACGCCTTGATGCGGCAGCGCCTCGGTCAAACAGCAACTTTGCCTTGGCTAGGTCAGGCATTTTTTCCTGCGCTCTTTCCCAGTCGCGTGGCTGATCAGTAACCACGGAAAAAGCCGCGGTTTGATCATTGTTAAATCGCTCGTCAGTCCCGAAAGCGGCAATCTGGTCCCAGCAAGCCGGATAACACATAATGCCTTCATTAAAGAACAGCACGACATTTTTTCCTTTAAAGCTTTCAACGGTATAAACATTTCCATCCTTATCGTAAAGATCAAGCTCCGGCAATGGCTTGTCCAGTAATGGGTCGAATTGCCCATGGGAACTTTCGTCAACTGGCCTTGGCTTGCTTTGACTTTTAAACAAAAGCATTCCCGCCCCTACAAAGAGCAAGACTATTATTAATACTCCAAAAGTCAATCTAATATTGTTACTGTTCATGATTTTTACGCTTTAATTGTTTGAGGGCAAACATAACGATGGCGATAACGATGGCGATAACAAGCAGTGCCCACACCCAGTTAGGAAATAATCTGGTAGAGTCGCCAAGCCAGCTGGTAATGCCAGCCAAAAAAATATTAATCGTCAGCTGATAATCAGAGCTCATAAATAACCGATCGTTTAAAGCAAGGTAAATAATGTAACTGCCGATCAAGATGAAAACTGATCCGGAAACCAGTTCCGTAACACTGACTTTCCAAACAAAACTTCCTATCTTAAGCTCCAGCCTTTTTCGCCAGCCCTTAAACCTTTCGGTAAAATTGATTTTATCCAAAAATAAAGCGATCAAGAAAAGCGGCAAAACCATGCCTAGGACGTAAGCTAAGGTATAAATCGTTCCCCAAAATACGGTGCCGGAGGCTGCGGAAAGCGCCAAAACTCCGGCCAGCACCGGGGCGCAGCAGGAAGTGGCAAAAGCTGAAAAAACTCCCAGAAGATATACGGAACCTGCGTCGTATTTGGAAGCCACGGGCGCTTTGACTGCAAACGGCATCTGAAAACTGCGGCCAAAAAACAAGCTTAACCCTAAGAAGAGCAGCATAATTCCACCCAAGATGAATATTACATTATGGTAGCGGCTAAATGCCGAAGCCAGGGCTGATGCTCCTAATCCCAGCGGCAAAAATACGGTCAAGATTCCAAGGAAAAAAATAAAGGTCATCAAAAAAACCTTGTATCGCTCCTTGAATACCGAAGCAAAGTATGACGGAAACAGCACTGTAATGCAGCACGGCGCAAACAGCGCGGCTGCTCCGGCGATGAACGCTGCGACAATGGAAGCGCTATAGATTGCTGGCATTATTTGTTCTCTGAAAGCTTATAAACCGTCAATAGTTCCTCGATGGCCTTTTTTTCCTGGCGATGGTCGGCAAGCTGGTGCTTAACGTGAGTCCTAAGATGATTTTCCAAAAGCAAGGTGTTTAGGCTTTTAAGAGAATTGATAATGGCCAAAGACTGCATCAAGAGGTTGGTGCAGTATTCTTCTCGTTCAATGCCACGGGTTAAGCCCTTGATCTGGCCTTGGATAATTTTTGAGCGATGAACAGCGCGTTTTTTCAATTTTTGATCTAGTCGCAGCATCCAGGCTCCTTTTTGGTAAATGTTAAATTGAATATGGCGGTTAAAAATAAGATCGCTAACAGGAAATATATTGAAGTTAGTAATTCTTCGAAAGCTAGAAAATAAACAGCCGGAACTCCTAATACAACCATGAGAGTCTTCCACCAAAGGCCATATTTTGGACCAAACCGTTCAATGCCAGCCCCTAAGCTTATTGCCATCAGGATCGCCACAAGCTGGGCATCCGCAGAAAAAATATTAAAATAAATTCCCAGCAGTAAAATAAGCCAAACCAGGATTGTGGCCACGCAAGTAGGACAAAAAACAGTCTTGGGCCGCGCTTTATTGACCAGCCAAAAAACAACAGTCAGGACTATAATTGAAAAAAGTGCGTAAAGCATATTACGCATCCAGTATATACCCCCTAGGGGTATTTGTCAAATGTTAGTGCCTGGCAAGCCTAGAAGTGCCAGATGAAAAAACCAACCAAAGCCACTAATCCCAAGCCAGCGCTGATGCTCAATAATCGGAGTGTCTTTGCCGCCCTTACTTCACTCGGTTTCTTTGCCGCATCGTAGCAAATCAGCAATGCTAAGCCGTAGAAAAGCAGCATCGCATAACCCTTAGTCACCCAATGATGGCCGGTTAAACTTTTGAGAAAATCCTTAAATCCGGGATTCAATTCCCCAAGCACTGTTATAGCCACGATAAACCAAATCGAATAAATCGCGGCGATGGCTGATGCATAAATTAATCGCAATGTTGTCATCTTACCCCCATCTTGCTGCTGAAGAAATAATAAAACCCATGGCCCCGATAACCAGCCCAAGCCCGGCAGCGGTTAAAGCTAACAACTTGTAGTGTTTGGAAAAACTGGCGCTAAACTCGGCCTTGTCCAAGAAAGTCAAAAACATCAAGGTTAAGCCAATGGGCACAAGAAACAAAAAAGCGTGCTCTTTCGTCTCCATAAAAACCGTGTGCGCCCAAGGCGCTGCGCCTTTTAAAATCACCGGCTTAACCAAGGTTCCATAGTAATGGACATAATAATATCCGCCAAAAAACCAGCTTAAAAAAAGCGAAATGACAGCGCCAATGCCCACGGTTTTGATGCGCTTATAGGCTTTGGAGTTTGCCACCAATTCCCCAAACAGCCAAATAAACAAATCAATGGCAATAATGCCAAAGGCCAAGTGCAAGCCGACCAGCAAGGGTTTGTTTCCAAAAATCAGATCCATTTGATTTAATTATATCACCAATTGACTCTTTTGTGTATAAAGGCTATACTTAATCGCACGCTCTTAATCTTAAGAAAGGATTATTATGGACGATAATCAAAACCAAGCCGTGGCCAGCAACGCAGCTGAACCAAAGACCGACGCAACTCCGGCCGCACCGCAGCAGGCTCCCGCAGAAGATCAGAAATAATTTTTTGCTCAAAAAACACCTTCGAATGAAGGTGTTTTTTAATAATCATCTGCTGTATCGCGGTAACGGGTAATGAAATATCCCTTGGGTCCTGGTTCGTGCCGCCGCCGGCTTAGGGGCGGGCGCGGCAAGGGCCGTTTGAAAGAGCTTTTTCTTCGGAAATTATTCCGATCTCTTGGCCTCTCCCGAGACGGCAAAAAACTGCTCCTGCCGCTGCTTGGCCGGCTCCTGGCAAACCCTGGGGTTGATGAAACCGGCAAGGGTTTCCGGATAAGCCGCTCGATTCCTCTAACCTCAAACCGCTGCTCTGGAGTCGCGAAAGAAATGGCATGTCCCGCCATACCAGCTCGGGCTGTTCTTCCAATTCTGTGAACATAATCTTCCGCGGTGGACGGGAGATCATAATTAACCACCAATTGAATGCCGGTAACGTCTATCCCCCGGGCCGCGATGTCAGTGGCGACCAAAATCCGGAAGCGGCCGATTTTGAATCCTTCCAAAGCGTTGATGCGCTGGCTCAAAGAACGATCCGAATGGATTTCCGCAGCACTATAGCCTTTGCTGTTAAGCAGACGCGTAATTTTACGAGCGCCATGCTTGGTGCGTGAGAAGATCAAAACACTGCCGTTGTATTGCTTTAAAACATTATCAAGCAGGCTGGGCTTATCCGGTTTTTCCACGAAGAAAAGCTCATGTGTTACGGCCTTTACCGTTGCTCCCGAAGGCGCAACCTCTATCCTAAGCGGCAGCGTCATGTATGAATGGGCTATATTCACAATTTCTTCCGGCATGGTCGCGGAAAAAAGCATGGTCTGCCGCTTCGAAGGCACTCTTTCCAGGATCTTTTTGATTTGCGGCGCAAAGCCCATGTCCAGCATCCTGTCTGCCTCGTCCAATACCAGTATGTTAGCTTTCGCCAGGCTAAGTTTCGTTGTTTCTAAGTGGTCAATCAAGCGACCCGGGGTCGCGATAATAATGTGCGGCTTGTTGCGCAGGGCCTTGAGCTGCCTGCCCATGGATTCTCCCCCGATCAAAATTGCGGTTTTGAGCCCCAAGGTCTTGCCGATTTTGTTCAAAGTCTGATCAACCTGCAAAGCCAGTTCCCTGGTTGGCAAAATAATCAACCCCATGCTTAAGCCTTTGCTCTGCGCGATCCTTTGGATCATAGGGATGCCGAAGGCTAGAGTCTTGCCTGTGCCAGTCTGGGCAATCCCCATAAGATCTTTGCCTTCTATGGCAACCGGAATGGATTGCTCCTGGATCGGAGTGGGATGGACGAATTGCAATTTGCCTAAAATTTCCAAAAGTTTCGGAGCAATGCCCAGATTATTGAAAGTGCTTTGCGGATCGATTGTCATAAATATATAGTAACAAAAAACCGCCCTTTTAACTACTGCTGGCGGCGGTTTTTTTGTAAGAATTAAACCCGCTTTACATTGGTCGCGTTTGGTCCCTTTTGCGACTCCGTGATCTCAAATGTGACTTTGTCGCCTTCTTTGAGTTCGTCGAAGGTAACATCGACGAGTGAGTTGCTGTGGAAGAATAAATCTTTTTCCTGACCTTCAACGGTAATGAATCCAAAACCCTTGTCGGTCTTCTTCTTTATGACACCATTCATGATTTATTGTGATTAGTTGATTAAATGAGCAAATTTATTATATCGCGAAACTCGACGACTTTTCTAAAAATAAATATTTTGCGCGCCTTAAGTATATGACAAAACTCCAACTATGTCAACGGCAGGTCATTCCAATAATTTAAGCCCGGAATCTTCATCAAACTTCCTGACCATAGGGTTGCTGTATTTTGTCAGCGTCATTTCGCAAGTCCCGCCTGCTTTCATACTCATGACGTGTCCGCCGAGAGCCTTCATATTCTCATTCGAAAAGGTGCCA
>JACQPC010000040.1 GCA_016207695.1 Candidatus Doudnabacteria bacterium
CCGGATTAAGACTATTAGAGTACCAGCGCCAATCGGCGTTTGGCACGGGAAGTTGATATACTGGGTATGCCTAAAATTCCGATTAAAAATATTGTGGCGAGACAGATTTTGGATTCTCGCGGCCTGCCGACCGTGGAGGTGAACGTGGAAACCGCAAAAGGCTTTGGCGTATTTGGTGTGCCATCGGGAGTTTCCACAGGCAAGCATGAGGCTTTGGAATTGCGTGATGGCGGCAAGGAGTTTGAGGGGTTGGGTATTTCCAAGGCCGTAGCCAATGTCAATCAAATTTTGGCGAAAAAAATAAAAGGCATGGATGTCCAGGCGCAGGAGCTGATTGACCGCACGATGATAGACATTGACGATACGCCTAACAAAAGCCGGTTGGGAGCTAACGCTATTTTGGGCGTGTCCGGAGCAGTGAGCAAGGCTGCGGCTGTTTGCTTAAGACGGCCCTTGTTTAAATACCTAGCGTCGCTTTATAAAAACAAGAAGCCAAAACTGCCGCTTCCGATGACTGTGGTGATTGAGGGAGGAGCGCACGGGGACACCAATCTTGACCTGCAGGAATATCTTTTGATACCTCACGGCAAAAATCTGTGGGAAAATTTGAAAATCGTTTCGGAAATCTTCCATGAATTGGCCAAGGTGCTTAAGAGCAGAAAGCTTAACAGCAACATCGGCAACGAAGGCGCATATTCCCCGCACGTTGAATCGAATAAGCAGCCGTTGGATTTTATTCTAGAAGCCGCAAATAATTTAAACTACAAAAAGGGGCAGGATTTCAGTTTAGCGCTGGATGTCGCGGCTTCGCATTTTTACAATCAAAAAGAAAGACAGTATATTTTGTCCGCGGACAAAACTTCCCTTTCTGCCGAACGACTAGTGTCCATGCTTAAAGAATGGGCGCAACATTATTCAATTATTTCCTTGGAGGACCCCCTGGCCGAAGAAGATTGGGCCGGCTGGCGGGCCATGATGGAGCGGTTTGGCAAAAATATGCTCATAGTGGGCGATGATTTGTTTGTTACCCAAAAATCCAGGCTGCAAAAAGGCATTAATCTTAAGGTTGCCAATGCTGTGATCATTAAACCCAATCAGGTAGGTACAGTCACCGAAACCCTGGAGACGGTACAACTTGCTCAAAAACATAATTATAAAATAATTGTTTCCCACCGAGCCGGGGAGACTACGGATGATTTTATTGCTGATCTGGCTGTTGGAATTAGCGCGGATTATTTAAAATGTTCGATTGCCAAGGGAGAAAGAGTCGCCAAATACAACCGACTCTTGACGATTGAGCAAGAATTGCTGTAAATGCTCGAAAAACCTTTCAAAAAATTAATTTTGGCAGTCCTCGACGGCTTTGGCATTGCCACCGCCTCCCACGGCAACGCCATAACGCTTGCCCAACCCACGACCCTGAACGATTTAGTTGATGATTTTCCTGCCACCACCCTGCAGGCATCGGGGCCTGCCGTTGGCTTGCCTTGGGGTGAGATGGGCAATTCGGAAGTAGGCCATCTCAATCTGGGCGCCGGCCGGATCGTCGGCCAGGATTTGGCCAGGATCACTCTGGCGATTGAAGATCGGAGTTTTTTTAAGAATAAAGCGTTTCTTAAGGCTGTTGACCATGCCAAAAAAAATAATTCGAAGCTTCATTTGATTGGTCTTGTCAGTCCGGGCGGGGTGCATAGCTACGATGAGCATCTTTTTGCATTGCTGGGCCTAGTTTCCGAGCAGAAAGTGCCGAATGTGTTGATCCACATGTTTTTGGACGGCAGGGACACGCCGCCGCAGATTGCCCTGGAAACCCTGGAAAAATTAAGCCGGAAAATGGCGGATCTAAATGTCGGCGAGATTGCCACAGTGACGGGCAGATTTTATGCCATGGACCGGGCCGAGCATTGGAACTTAACGGAAGAGACTTACAAAGCTATGGTGTCAGGGATTGGCAAACAGGCTGGATCAGCGCAGCAAGCCATTGAGGACAATTACGCGCAGCGTATTTTTGACGAAATGATCCCGCCAACCGTGATTATTCAGGATGACGGCAAGCCGGCGGTGATTTCCGACAACGATGCTGTCATTAATTTTAATTTCCGGCCAGACCGCGCCTTGCAAATTACCCGGGCGCTGGTGGAAAAGCAGCCGCTTAAGAATCTTTTGGTCGTCACTATGACCGAATATGCCAAAGATTTGGCGGTTGAAGTCGCCTTTCCCCCGGCTGAAGTCATTAATGGCTTTGCCGAAATTTTAAGCAAAAAAGGCTTGAGGCAATTCCATATCGCGGAGTCGGAAAAATACGCCCACGTTTCAGTTTTCTTCAATGGCGGGATCATTAATCCTTACCCCGGAGAGGATCGGGAAATTATCACATCTCCGGCCTCCAACTATCAGAATTATCAAGATATTCCGGAAATGTCAGCCTATAAATTGACCGAAGTGGTTTTGGCCAAAATGAAAAGCGACTATCCGTTTATCCTCATCAATTATGCCAACCCGGATATGGTCGGGCATACCGGCAATTTGACAGCCGGCATTGAAGCGGTAAAAGTCGTGGATGAATGCATCAAAAAAATTGTTGCGGCCTGTTTGGAATCAGATGACACGTGCCTGATCGTGACGGCCGACCATGGAAACATCGAAGAACTGCTTGACATCCGCTCCGGCGGGGTGGATAAGGAACACTCCACCAACCCGGTGCCGATGATTTTGGTGGCAAATAGATTTCGGCGCTCTCAAAAAGTTGATCGCGGCATCGGTTCTTTGGCCGGAGTGGTTCCAGTCGGCGTGCTTTCTGATGTTGCGCCGACCATGCTAGAATTGATGGGGATAGAAAAACCGGCGGAGATGACAGGAATTAACCTATTACCCCAGTTGATTAAACAAACATGAAAAAGATCTTGGTCGTTGACGACGATTTTGAGCAGCGGGATTTATATGTTAGCCTGTTTTCGGAAAGCGGTTTCGATGTAGTTTCCGCTTCCGATGGCTTGGAGGCTTTGGACCGGGCTTTGAAGGAAAAGCCTGACCTGGTCTTTACCGGCATTATCATGCCGCGCATGGACGGATTTGAACTTATACGTAATTTAAGGAACAATGCTGTGACTGCCTTGACCCCGGTTATTATGTTCTCGCATTTGGGTCGCGAGGAAGACAAGATCAAAGCGTCGAGTTTAGTTAATACTGATTTTATGATCAAGGGATACAACAAACCTAAGGAAATTTTAGAAAGGGTTAAGCAGCTTTTGCAGGGCGCTAAACCAAAATCTCTGGCACATGACGAAGAAGATGAACGACAACCCCGTCAATTTATATGAAGGAGTGGAAAATCAAGCAAACTGACAATCTTAAGCTTCCTAATCTGCCGCAGTATCCTGCGCTTATTTTAAAATTACTGGCATTGAGAGGCTTTACAGATGAGGAAAAAATCCGGGATTTTTTAGATCCTGACTACAACAAACTGCATGATCCTTTTCTGTTTGCCGATATGCAAAAAGCTGTAAGCAGAATCAGGCAGGCGGTTGCGGCGGCAGAGCTGATCACAATTTACGCCGACTATGACGCCGATGCCATAACCGCCGCCAGTGTGGTTTATTTGGCGTTGCAGAAATTGGGCGCCAAAATTGATTACTATATTCCCGACCGTTTTACCGAGGGCTATGGCGTTAATTTGGAAGCCGTGAAAAAAATTTCTGAAGCCGGGGCGAAGCTGATCATTACAGTTGACTGCGGCACTAATTCGATTGAGGAGGCCGAGCTTTGCCAAACATTAGGCATAGATTTGATTATCACGGATCATCATGAGGTTACCGGTCCGCCAGCTGGCGGATTGCCGCAAGCTTTTGCGCTGATCAATCCCAAGAACCCTAAAGACGGTTATCCCTTTCCATATTTGACTGGGGTTGGCGTGGCATATAAATTGGTTCAAGCCTTGGATATGAAAGGCTGGGAAAAGTGGTTGCTAGATCTGGTGGCGATTGGAACCGTGGCTGACTGCCAGAGCTTGAGTGGTGAAAACCGCATCTTGGTGTCTTTTGGCCTGAAAGTCCTAAAAAAATCGCGCTGGCCTGGAGTTGCGGCGCTTATCAAAGCGGTGGGTGTTGATTTGCGCAGCCTGGATACTTATACATTGGGATTTTTGCTAGCACCCAGGATCAATGCCGCCGGCAGACTGACTCATGCCAGTGCCGCTTTCAAGCTTTTGACCGCCAACGATCCGCACGAAGCGGTAACTTTGGCAAAAGAGCTAAACGAGCTTAATATTCGCCGGCAAATGCTGACTGATCAAGTTTTAAGCGAAGCCAGAGCGCAAGTCGAACTTGCGGTGGAAAAGAAAGTATTTGTTTTGCATTCGGAGGATTGGCCAAAGGGTATTGTGGGATTAGTAGCCGGCAAACTCGCAGAAGAGTTCAGCCGCCCTGTTCTCGTAATGGAAAAAGGTGAAATTTTTGCCACCGGCTCGGCTCGTTCTGTGGCTGATTTTGATCTGGTAGCGGCTCTTAATTTTGCCAAGGATTATTTGCAGAAGTTTGGCGGACACACGCAGGCTGCCGGATTTACGCTTGTGGTTGAGCACATCGAAGCATTTCATCAAAAACTTTTGGAATATGCCGAAAGCATAAACTTCATGATTGTTCCTCCAAGCTTGGAACTTGACGCGGTTTTGCAGCCATCAGACATTTCTTGGGAAAATTACGATATGCTCAAGCAGTTTGCGCCCTTTGGCATCGGCAACCGCAAGCCGCGCTTTGCGGGATTCGGACTTAAAGTTTTGGATCTAAGGACAGTGGGAAATGCAAGCAAGCACCTGAAATCGTGCTTGGCTTTCGGCGAGCATACGCTTGACGCGATTGCTTTCAACCAGGGCTTTATTGCCAATACTCTTAAAATCGGGGATACTGTTGATGCGGCTTTTGAGCTTAACGCCAACGAATGGAACGGCAATAAAAGCTTGCAATTAAAGATTTTGGATATCAAAGCATGAAAAAATTGATTGTCTATACTGACGGGGGCGCGCGCGGCAATCCTGGGCCGGCCGCGATTGGCGTGGTGATTTATGGGGTTGGTGAGCGCCCGATTAGGCAAATAGGCGAGTATATTGGCGACGGAACGAATAATCAGGCTGAATACAAGGCTCTAATACGGGGACTTACCGAAGCGGTGATGCTTTCCGCAAAAGAAGTGATTTGTTTTTTGGATTCAGAATTGGTGGTCAGGCAGCTTATCGGCAAATATAAGGTTAAAGAGCCGGAGCTTAAGAATTTGATTGCCGAGGTTCTGCGACTTTCTAATAAATTTTTGCGTATTGAATTTAAACATATTCCCAGAGAAAAAAACAAACAAGCTGATAAGCTAGTTAACGAAGCTTTGGATAAAGCAAGTTTAAATGAAAGTTAAAAAGTGTTAAGCTGTGA
>JACQPC010000002.1 GCA_016207695.1 Candidatus Doudnabacteria bacterium
CCATAGTGATAAATCCTAAGCACTAAATTCTAAACTCTAAACAATATCTAAATTCAAATGTTCAAAAATCTAAACATTATTCTGATTTCGTTATTATAGAGCCAAATATCTTCATAAGCTCGGTGGCTTCCTGGATTAGTCTGTTTTGAATTTGGGATTTCGATCATTTGGATTTGTTTAGGATTTAGATATTAGAATTTAGGATTTCTAGCATGACCAGTCGAGGGATTAGCTAACAATGCCTGCCAAAACGAGATAAATTTTTTTATTGATCATAGCTATGATCCGGTTTGATTGAAAATATTAATGACAACGTCAAACATACAGGGCCTCACACTGGGATTGGAAGCGCCTTCAATCGGGACACTGCCCACTAAACTAACTAGGTCGTTTGGAGGAATTTTCACTTCGGTGTTGTCGCAAAAGGTATAAGTCTTGCCGCCCGAAGTGTAAGTATTGAATTCTATGTGGACATGACCGCCGCAAGAAGAAGAACCTAATTCACATTCCGGTTCAGCATATTCATTCAAAATGTCGCCCTTTGACGCGTCAATTCCAGCAGATGCCGCCATTGCCATCAGCTGCTGGATCCTAGGATCAGACCCAAACAGAGGAACTGTCGGATTGCGCAGGGCAATATCAACCGCTTCGCCCCGGCCATGCGCAGAAGGTTTCCCTTGAATGGTCACGGCCCCGGGCCGATAAGCGCTGGTTATAACTATATCAAAACCAAAAGAACTTCCGGCTCCAGCGCCGCCGCTCTGGCCGCCGGAAAAAGACAACTGCGCGCACACATCTTCGGGAATTAGTCCAAGCCAATATGCGCCCCAAGATCCCCAAGAAGCAACCCAGCCTTTAAAACCGCTTTGATTGCAGGTTGCGGTCAAGAGAGTGATCACCAGAACCACCAAAAGAATAATCCCGACAATAACGCCAATCACAGCCAGGACAGTTCCCCAGACTGGCGCTGATACCGCGGCTCCTGCCGCGGCCCCTCCTGCGGCCGCACCCCCAGCAGCGCCAGCACCCGCGGCTGCTCCGGTTCCTGCCGCAGCCGCACCTCCGGTTCCGGCAGCCCCTGCTCCGGTTCGCACCAAAGACTTTTCCGCAAATTCCATGGCTTGTTTCCTAGCTTCCCGCTGCGCCAAATCTTTGCCCAATCTTTCCTGCTGCTTCATTTGCTCTAACTGATCCCGACGTTCTTGCTGGTGTTGGTATTCCTGCAGTTGTTCGTCAACGCCCTGCTGTTCCTCTCTGGGTTGTCGTTCTTCTTCTTGCGGCTCTGTTCTTTCCTCAATTTTTTCTTCCGGCTCTCCCTGTTCTTCTTCTATCTCATCAGGACGTTCCGACTGCTGCCTGTTATCGTTATCGTCATCGTTATCGTCTTCTTCCTTTTCCTTCAAAGGAACCTTAACCCTGATTCTGGCCAACTCCACTTCGCCAGGCTGCAAGGGTTCATCAACTGGCTTAAGCTTGAACTCTATTTCTTGTTCTTGGCCTTTGTCTTGGTCGGTTGAGGTGGGCATGTTTGCAATGAATTTCGTAGCAGTTCGTCTCTCCTCCCAGGAGAGACCGACCGCTCTTGAGATTTAACACTAGCGGTCGAGAGAGGTGGTTAAGAGGTAGTTAAAGCGTTATAAATTACCTTAAGGACGCCGTCTATGTTATCATCAAGCTCATTGTTCCAGAATCTAAGCACCCTATAGCCTTGGGCTGTGAGATACTTCTGTCTAGCCCGGTCTTTTAATATGCTTGTATTCTCATTATGCTGACTGCCGTCTAGTTCTATGATTAGTCTTAGTTTGTGGCAGTAGAAATCAACGATGAACGGTCCAATGGCTACTTGCCTTCTGAATTTAAAATCCTGGAACCTTTTAGCTCGAAGATAATACCAAAGCTTGGCTTCCCAGGGATTTTGGGACTTGCGCTGTAACTTAGAGTTTTCAAGAAGGATATTGTTGATTCTCATCCCACCTCTCCCCCAACCCCTCTCCTGGGAGGAGAGGGGAAAACTGCGACCTAATGCTTTTAAAAACTTAGGTTTCCGAAGCTGCTTCGGCCTGCAGTTCTTTTTTGGCCTGCTCAATCTCCAACGCCCGTTTAGGGTCAGTGGTGATAATCTGGTCTTCCATATATGAGGCAATAACCTTGATCGCCACGTGCTTAAGTCCCGCAAAAAATATGCCCTCGCCCACGTCTGATTCCAAAAGCAGATATTTTTCTCCTTCCGTCAAAAAGAATGTCTGGGCAATCAGATCAATGGCGGCCGGGCTTTGCTTAAGCAGCAGCTGAATGGATGAGTTGGTCACGATCGGCTTGCCGTAAGGAGACTGCAAAAAATCCGTCACATCCTGGGTAATGGTGGTTACCCCCAAATAATACTTGCGCGCCCGCTTGGCGATGCTAAACAAAAACCTGGCCGAATCTTCCCGCTGCATCATCCACCAGGCCTCGTCAATCACCAAGATCCGTTTCTTCAATTCCGCCCGGACAACGTTCCAGATGTAATTCAAGACAATATAAATGGCAATGGGGCGCAGGGCATCCTCCAAATCACGGATGGAAAACGCCACCAGCTGGTTATTCATGTTAATGTTGGTCGGCTGGTTGAATATCCCGCTGAAGGTTCCCTCCGTATATTTGGTCAAGCGCTGGGCTAGGCTTTCTCCCCCCACCATGCCGCCTAAAACATCCACCAAATCCTGCATCAAGGGCGGCTCAATGTTGGTGAAATTGCTGGCCGGTGTGATGTCTTTTTTGGCATAGGTTTCCCAAATCGCCCGGTCCATAATCGCCTCTTCCGTAGGATTTAATTTCCCCAGCATTAAATTCATAAGCCCCAAAAGGTTGATAACCGAAGCGCGCAAGATATCTTCATTGCTTTCACTCTCGATTGAGCGCGGCAAATCAAACGGGTTGACGCGGGAATTGGAATTGAGCGAAACGTTCAAAAATGAGCCGCCGACGGAATCGGAAAGATGCTTGTATTCGTTTTCCGGATCAATCACAATGACATCCGTTCCCAGCATCAAGGAGCGCAAAATTTCAAGCTTGATGGCATAGCTTTTGCCCGCTCCGGACTTGGCGAACACGACCGAATTGGCATTTTCCATCTGGAAGCGATCAAATAGAATCAGGCTGTTATTATGCCTATTTATCCCGTAAAGAATGCCGTCATTTGAGGTCAGCTCCGATGAAACGAACGGAAAAGTGGTGGATAAAGGCTCGGTGTTCATGTTGGTGGCAATGGCCAGTTCATCGTTGCCCAATGGCAGGGTGGAATTAAACCCTTGCTCCATCTGCAAGATCGATTGTTTGGCAATTATCAGTTTGGCTC
>JACQPC010000034.1 GCA_016207695.1 Candidatus Doudnabacteria bacterium
CTTTAAGATTCACTGTTGAACCAACCCAAGCGGAGTAATCGTGAACCGATTTGAGATAAACCTTTGTAGAGCCAGAGGTAATGGTGTAGTTGCCTTTGGTCAGATTGTCAGAATTGTTGAGCGTGCCTGTAAAGCTGACCGCTGCGGTCTCGGCACCCGCAACTGCCCCCATTGATTCGGCAAAGCCTAGGAAAACAAACTGGTTGATAGTGCCCTCGGCCTGCAGAGTTACCGGTTGGTTGAGCGAGCGGCTGAAGTCTCTGACAGTTGAGACATAGATTTTGCCGCGATTACTATCAATCATCAGGTTGCCGCGGGAGGGGTTGTCAGAAGTCAAGAGTGTTCCGCTTGCCGTGACGTTCCCTACAGTTGATCCCTGGACATTACTAGTCTCGTTGCCGTTTTGCTGTTGATTGTTTTCAGCATTGGTGTTTTGTTCTTGGTTTTGGCCGTTTTGTCCCGAGGTCTGCTCGCTTGTCTCTTGGTTTGTGTTTTGATCAGCAGTATCTTGCCCGTCCCTGTTAACGGTGTAGATTATGGCTCCTATGACCACAACGGCCGCGATGATCAGGAGAACCTGGTTTGTTTTGGAAAGCTGGATGTTTTTGTTTTGGCTACCAGAGGTTTGATCCATAAACATATGGTTAATTATCAAGGTGCTAAGCCTTGTAAGGAATATAGCATATTTCTGCGTTGACATGAATAGTTTGGGTTACTATACTTATGGGCCAAACGTGGGGTTTGGTAAGCCTCAAGGAGGGTGTAAAAATGCCAGAATTGACGTCGGCGCAAGTCGCGCTCTACATCGAAGAGTTTCGGACGCTTCGCGTCGAGACGCTTCAGTCGATCGCGCGGCTCTACCGTGACCTGTGGCTGATCTTTACGTTCATGACGCTCGGCCTGTTCACCTATCACGTAGGCTCGATCGTCTGGCCGGCGGGTCGCTGGGCATTCGCGCTCTACTTCGTGATCCTGCTGGGCGTGGCCACGCCCTATGTCGCGACGCGCGACGATCACCTGATCCATCGACCCGCGCCGGCTGTGGCCAGCATCGAGAATACTGTCGGCATCCAGGGCTGGGAGAATCATCACAAGCCTGGACTATGGTGGCGCTGGCAACTCGTGCCGCTGGATGTGATTCTCGGTCTGGGCCTGCTCACTACATTGCTGTGGTGGACTGCAAGTCAAGCCCGGTCACAGCATTTCGTGACTATCGGTCAGTACTGGCTGCTCTGGTTGATCTGGTTGGTCGGAGCACTGTGGCTGGTTGGGGTCAATACGATCATGAAGGACCCGATGCCGTGATATGGACAACGGCGCTCGGCCGTGCTATGCAGAAAAGACCGCGTTTGCGATCGTTTCGCTGGCGCGGTCTTTTCTGTTTTGACGCGGGTCAATTATTCCTTTAGTATTTACATCAGCTTCTTTAGTTGTCAAAAGAGGATACATGCACCGACATCATGTCGATGTCTATCTTCTGCTTAAGGTTTTTTTGAAGAGTATTGCTAGAGAAGCTGCGTACCTGGGCGATAACCACCGTGATTTCTTAGTTGGTTGCGCGATACTGGCATACAACGGACATGAATACGGGATTTTCTGGGGTGCCAATTTCATGCCATTCACCAAGCCCGGCCCCAAAATTTGCGCCGAAATCAACGCTCTTCGAAATACGAGAAGGGCGGGATTCCAGGAGATCATCGCGATAGTAGTGGCTGGCTTGCCGCAGAAAGATGAAGTGACTGGAAAGACTCCCAGAACCCTTCCACCCTGTGTTGACTGCCGAAGCAACCTAAGCGGTTGGAAAGGTGTTTCCCCTGACACGATGATTTATACCGTTCATCGTTTTGAAGAAGTAGAAGAAGAGCGCACTTTCGCGCATCTCTTAGAGGAATATGCTTTGAGCTAATCGTCGATAACGTCGTTTTCCCGCCGCGCGGCTCCCGAGCGGCTTTTTAGTTCATTTCCATTTCTTCACAAATGTGAGGGTTTGGAAATAAAATTAACTGCCCTTGCTTTCAAGTTTTAAGGGTTCAAACATAAGGACGTATGTTCCCTTTTCTGCCTTTGGACAATGTTGAATACCTTTTGGAACTACGGCTATTTGACCGGCAGTCAGTTTAATGTTCGCTGAGTCCTTAATTTGAATAGTTAGCGTCCCTTTAACAACATAAAATAACTCATCTTCGTTTTTGTGCTCGTGCCAATGGTATTCGCCTTCCATTAAGGCAAGGCGGACAATTTGATCGTTTACCCTGGCGACTTCAACAGGAAACCAAGGCCGGCTATTGATTTCTTTAATTTTGTCTTGTATATCGATCGTAAGCATACATGAGTTATAACAAAAAACCGTCTTTTGGGCGATTTTTGTTATGTACGTCTTTTGAACTCTATTTTATATTTTCGCTGACCAGAAGTATCTAGCTGTATTCCAGAATGTGTCCAGCCAGGTACTTCATTCTTGAAACTGATTAATTCTGTGGCGTCAAATAGAGCTCGTATAGTATTTTCGTCAGGCTCATCGAAAAGTACTCCACTACAGCCAATCTTTGTTAAATACTCGTTTATAAGGTTCTTTATATCTTCTTTGCTCATATTAGTCAGTTGATATTATATCATATCTTTTAGTGTCTAGAGGCACTGTTTTATGGTCCAATTGATTGATATATCCAAAGCTTAATGCTTCTGTCGCAGACATAGTTTCTCCATTTTTCATTTTTTCCCGCGCTTGGTCGAGTGGTAATCGAGAATTTTCTGAGATGAAGGTAGCAATCCTATGATTTTCTGCTTTTATTGCAGATAGGGCTTCGTTTAAAGCACGCTCATCATAGTCGCCATTTCTAGATGCACCGTGAACAAAAAATTTAGCATGTGATTCAGATGTTCTGTTTTCTGCTTTTGGCGAGAGAAATACAACATTTGCTATCGAATCGATATGGTTAGTTGCGTGGATGCTTATAGGAATTTTTGAATTTTGGATAATTGTAGCCAAAGCAAAGCCATAGTAGGTTGAACCACCATATGATGATAGAAATATATTTATTTTACTTATCGTTGTATCCTTATTGATCGCGAAAATTGTTTCCGCAAGTTTTTTATAGTTTTCGGCATTTATACCGCCTTCAAATACTATATAACATTCCATTGTTATTTTTTAGACTTAATTGCGGCTTTGACGAATTCTCTAAACAACGGGCCGGGATTAAGCGGGCGGGATTTGAACTCCGGATGAAATTGGGTGCCCATGAAGAATGGGTGGCCGGAAAGCTCAATTATTTCCACCAAGTGGCCGTCAGGGGAAGTGCCGGAAAAAATAAATCCTTTTTCCTCAAAAGCCTTGCGGTATTTGTTGTTGAACTCATAGCGGTGGCGGTGGCGCTCTTCGATTTTTCTGGTTCCGTAAGCTTTATGTGCCTTTGAGCTTTCTTTAAGCACGCATGGCCACGCCCCCAACCGCATTGACGCGCCGTATTGTTTTTTCAAAAGCTTTTTCTCTTGGTCAGGCATGATGTTGATCACAGGGTGTGGGGTTTTAGGATTAACCTCGCTCGTGTTGGCATCCTTGAGTCCTAAAACGTTGCGGGCAAACTCGATAGTTGCCATCTGCATCCCGTAGCAGAGGCCCAAATAAGGCACGTTGGCTTCCCTCGCGTAAGTGATGGCCGAAATCATGCCTTCAATCCCCCGCTTGCCAAAGCCAGGGGTTATCACGATCCCATCCATGCCGTCCAGCAAACCAGTTCCTTGTTTTTCAATCTTTTCCGAATCAATCCAGTGCAGTTTGGGCTTAACCTTGTTGTGCCAGGCCGCAGATTTAAGCGCTTCGATGATAGAAACATAAACGTCGGAAAGGCTATAATTGCCGGTTGAGAAATATTTGCCCACCACCGCGATATTGACTTCCTTTTTAAGGCTCTTTATGGTTTGGAGCAATTTTTTCCATTCTGCCAGATCTTTTTTGCGGTCAGGCATCCCGAACTTGGCAAGGATTTTCTCTCCAAGTTTTTGTTGCTGCATAATCAGTGGCACTTCATAAATCGACGGGACATCAGGATTGGAAATTACGTCTTCCTTGCTGACATTGCAAAAAAGCGCGATGCGCTCCTTGCGGCGGTCATCCACCGGATGCTCGGCGCGGGCCACGATAAAATCCGGCTCGATTCCCATGGAGTTGAGGATTCGCACGGACTGTTGCACCGGCTTGGATTTCATTTCACCCAGATTGCCAGGGATAGGCAGATAAGCCACATGAACTTGCATTACATCTTTTGGTGAGCGTAATTTCATGATTCGGGATGCCTCGAAGAAAATGCCATTCTGATACTCCCCCACTGTGCCGCCCAGTTCGATAATGACAAAATCCGCGTTTTTACCTGCCAGCTTGAATCTGCGGATAATTTCATCCGTGATATGCGGAATCGCTTCCACATCCTCGCCATCGTATTCAAACGCCCGCTCTTTGCGCAAGACTTCGGTATAAACCTGGCCGGTGGTGATGTAATTAACTCGGCTTAAGTTTTTGTCTAAAAATCTCTCATAGTGGCCCAGGTCTTGGTCTGTTTCTACGCCATCATCGGTTACAAACACCTCTCCATGCTCCTGCGGGCGGATGGTGCCGGCATCCTGATTTAAATACATATCAACTTTAACCGGCGAGATTTCATAGCCCTTGGACTCTAAAATAGCGGCAATGGATGCCGCTGTAATGCCCTTGCCGAGGCCGGAAATCACTCCCCCGGAAACAAAGATGAATTTGGTGTGTTTTTTACTAACTCTTTTTGTCATACGGGTTAATTA
>JACQPC010000035.1 GCA_016207695.1 Candidatus Doudnabacteria bacterium
CTACCAGGCTGAGCTATGAGCGCATTCTCGTCATCCTGAACTTGTTTCAGGATCTCTATTTGACTTTGATATATTAATCTTTTTAGCCGGATTTTTCAAGAGTTGCTTGATCCGGTATAGCCTTCCACATAATTTCAAACATTTCCCGGAACATCTGAATGACACTTTTGTTTTCTATAACAATCGCGATAATCGGAGGAGTAAGTTGATGAATAAGTGCCCTTTGCGGAATAACCACTAGGTTAGTATTTAATTTTGTTTCCGGCGGCAAGATCTTAATCGTAAAATTATAAAGCTTCCCTTTTTTCTGAAACTCGCGCGCATCCGGAGTGTCCTGCAAAAGCAGCCTGATTTTGATCGGCAGCTTGGCACGGCGCTTGGTAAAGTCCAAAAAATATTCCTTGTCAGCGCTCATCCATTTTTCCTGATCTGAAACAATCAAGTAATCTTCGTGCGGTTTGACATCGCGGATCAAATCTTCGTAAACAGATTTTACTGCTTCTAAACCTTCGTAGTATCGAATGAAGCTTTCCCCGCCTTTAAGGTTGTAAATTGCCGAAAATTCGGGGAGTAAGTTTTTAAGCTTGCCGCGTTTGGCTTCCAGCATGGTTTCGAGCTTTTCGGGATCTTGGGCGGCATAAAGTTTTTTAAAACCCTTAACTTCGATATTTATTAAGCCTTTTTGCATAAGGCTTTCAACCACAGAATAAACCGTGGTTCTTTTGATTTCAGCTATATGGGCAATTTTAAGCACCGTAGCCGGCCCTAAAGATAGGGAAGCAAAATAAACTTTGGACTCGTTCTCCGAAAGCCCCAGCTCCTGCAAAAGCTCAATTAGTTTGATATTTCTCATAGGCTGTCGAATAATTTGACAACATTATTATAGCTTAAACTTAAGCAATAGTCAATAGTTAGTAACATTAGTCGACAAAAATGACAGAAAACACGAGCTTTGCTATATTTATCAGTCGAAATATCTTCGACAACTCTTCTAAAGAAAAGGAGGAGCCACATGGCTCTCAAAGCACTGTTTGCTGTCGTGGCAGTACTCGTGGCTCCCTGCGTGGTTTCAGCGCAAGTAAAAGGGCCACAGGTCAGTTCACTGTTCGTCGAGGCGTTTCCGATCAGCAACTCGCCGAACAAAACCATTATGACTGCGGATTACAACATCAAGGCGGTCGAGCTCGACAAGCTCAAAGTGACGGTCCTGGGGTTCCTTGATCTGGAGCCGCAGGGCAAGCGCAGATTCTACTTCACGAACAATGACCAAATCGTGAAGTATGGCGCAGTTCCTATCGGTGTCATGTTCGAGGAGGCGGTGAACCGAGGTGGCCAGTTCGGTCGCATCGGTCCGATTGCGAACCTCAATGACATCATTGGCGCGCGAATCGTGACCAAGATTTTCACCAAAGTCCTGAATGTTTCCTGGCTTAAAGCAGCCTACGGTAACATTACTGATGAAGTGAAGCTGTATGTGGTTACGAAAGACCTGCCGGTCGGCATCGGTTGGCTTAACGCCGAAGGGTTCTACCGGATCCGCTACGGGACTCGCCCTAACTTCGGCCAGCCGCAGATCAACTTCCGGCCGCGTGGTCTGAAACGGTTGAAGATCGTCTGCGAACTGGAACAGAACGGCCGGCACTGGGACATCTACCTCGGCGCGAGAATTGCATGGGTTAGGCGTTAGACAAAACAAAAGCCCGCGGATTATGTCTGGTTTATACAACAGATATTTTCGCGGGCTTTCGGCATTACGCAAAATTGACCGATCGGACAAAAATGAGTAAAGATTAAATTTCAATAGTTTTAATTGCTTGAACTAAGTCGTCAAGTTGGCCTAGTCTGTTCCGTTTTTCTGATTTACATTTTACGCACTTTTGGACAACAAAAAATTGCTGGCTTTTAGACTCAATTCTAACTGGTTTCATTAAGCCTTTGCAAAGGTTCTGGCGGTCGCCGGGATTGACATCCACATGCTTGCTGTATAAACACTTAGGACAATGATTAGTATAACCATTGCCGGAAACATTAAATCCGCAGTTTTCGCAAACAAAATCTTCGATTGTCCGAGTAAATTTTTTCATGGATTTGCCCAGTACCAGTCGCTTCGCTCCGGTACAGGGCATAAACTATTCGCTAAAATATGGCTGTGCCATAAACTTGAGTCCCGACGTCACGTCGGGGCGAATAGTTTATGGCGTCCCTGGAGGGATTCGAACCCCCAACAACAGTTCCGAAGACTGTTGTGATATCCGTTTCACCACAGGGACATGATGGATTTTGCTCAATATTTATAGCAAAAAACCGGCTTGAAATCAAGGCTTGCTGATGCTAGACTGGAGGTAATTGAACGGTTATGCTAGCAAAAGACGACAAAATCATGGGTGTCGAGCAACTGGCCAAGTTCTTTGGGGTTTCTGACCAGACGATTTGGCGGTGGTGCAAAGCAGGCAAGCTTCCGGCGTTTAAGATCGGCGCGCAGTGGAAAATCAGGCAATCTGATCTTAATCTGATCATCAACCAAAAAGTCAACAAAAGACATGTTAGCAAAAACCTCCCCCTCTTCTAACATCTTCCTTTTTGCGGGAGAAGATGATTTTGGCATGCGGCGAAAAATCACGCTTTGGCGCAATGAGTTTGCCAAAAAATATTCAGCTGACGCCATAGTTTTAATCGATGGAGAAAATGCTTCCGAACAGGATTTGACAGAACGACTTAAGCAGGAATTGTCCCCATCGCTTTTTTCTGCGAAAAAATTAATCATTCTCCGCAACGGTTTGCCGCTGGAGCCGATTTTGGAAATGCTGGATATGGTTCCGAGGGACTTTTTTTTGGTTTTTTGGCAGTCCAAAAAATTGGATCGGCGCACATCGTTTTATAAACAACTGATAAAAAAAGTCAGCATTACGGAGTTTAATCTGCCACACGGCAGGCAGCTTAATTCTTGGATTAAATCAATAGCGGCAGAATTGGGAGCGGAAATTGATGAACAAGCCATTGAAGTTTTGGCAGTATATCTGGGCCGCGATTTGTTTGATAAGGATAAAGAAGCGTTTAATCTTTGGCAAGCATATAATGAGCTTATGAAGCTTGTGAGTTTTAACAGAAAAATTACTGCCGAAAATGTAAGTCGATTGGTCAGCCCTAAATTGCCTGAAAATGTGTTTGCTCTCTCCGATAAGATTATGGCGAAAGACCGGCAAGGGGCGGTCAAGATTTTTGAAGAATTATTGTCGCAGTCAACTTCAGATGAGAAAACCGCGATTATCAAAATTGTAGGTTTGATTTCGGAACAGCTGCGAAGCCTGATTTTAATCGACTATTTAAAAAAAGCCAACCTTAGCCAGCAAGAAATGGCCGATCGTTTGGGCTGGAGCCCGGGCCGGGTTTTCGTAATACTCAAGCATTCCGCCCACACCGGCCATATGCGCTTAAAATCTTTATTGTCATCCCTGCTTTCCGTGGATCTTATGATCAAAAGCACAGACCAAAACCCCAAGCTTTTATTGGATCTATTTATAGATCAAGCCTGCAGTTGAATAAAATTTTGTTATTCACCGGAACTGGCTGATCCGCCTTTGCGGCCGGCCCGTCTTGCTTTTTCGCGATCATTGGCAAAATTGCCAGGATTGTTTC
>JACQPC010000036.1 GCA_016207695.1 Candidatus Doudnabacteria bacterium
GCTCATGACGAAAATCATGAGCATGGCGGGGAGCATTGCGTAGCCATGTGCGTGGCCTGTGGTGAAGCCGAGACCAAGTGCACCTGCACGCCTGTATCATAATCGTAAGGCATAAACGAATAGATAGGGGGTGAATTTATGGCCGAAGAACAAGCAGTGGGCAAAGTGGTCCATTACTACGCCAAACCAATGGTGGCGATTATTGAATTAGCAGCACCAGTTAAAGCCGGTGACACCCTTCACTTCAAAGGCGCGCATGACGACTACACCCAACAAATCAAACAAATGCAGTTTGAGCACCAGGATATTGCCGAAGGATCAGTCGGGCAGCAAGTCGGGGTGAAGGTGGATCAAAAAGTCCACGACAACGATCAAGTATTTTTGGTAGCTTAATTTTTATGACTGAATCAAATATTCTGCTGGTTGCCACCATTGCGGGCTTAGCAGCAATCGTATATGGTTTTTTTATTACTCAATGGGTTTTACGCCAGCCTTCCGGCAGCGACAAAATGAAAGAAATTGCGGCTGCCATCCAGGAAGGTGCCAACGCCTATCTTACCCGCCAATACAAAACTGTGGGGCTTGTCGCCCTGATCTTGGCTTTGATAATTGGCTACTTTTTTAATCTTACAACCGCGATTGGGTTTTTAGTTGGCGCTGTCGCCTCGGCTCTTGCAGGATTTGCCGGAATGTTCGTAGCAGTGCGCGCCAATGTCCGCACAGCCGAAGCCGCCAAGCATGGATTACAAAAAGCTTTTTCTCTCGCGTTCAAAGGCGGGGCCGTAACAGGACTATTTGTCGTGGGCTTAGGCTTATTGTCCGTAACCTGGTTTTTCAAATGGAGCGGAAATGACATTAACTCCTTAATTGGACTCGCTTTTGGCGCCAGCTTAATCTCGGTCTTTGCCCGTTTGGGCGGTGGGATTTTTACCAAAGGCGCGGATGTCGGCGCTGATTTGGTGGGTAAAATCGAAGCCGGCATTCCGGAAGACGACCCTAGAAACCCGGCGGTGATTGCAGATAACGTGGGTGACAATGTCGGCGATGACGCCGGCATGGCTGCTGACCTTTTTGAAACCTACGCTGTGACCATAATCGCCGCCATGCTTTTGGGTAGTATCCTTTTCCCTAACCATACCTCGTTCCTTCTCTATCCACTGGCCTTGGGAGCAGTTTCCATTTTTGCATCAATTATTGGAACATTCTTTGTCAGGCTCTCTGGCAAAGGAATCATGGCAGCGCTTTATAAAGGCTTAATTGCCTCCGCTGTCTTGGCCGCAGCTGCATTTTATTGGGTCACCAAACAGATGTTTACCGGGGCCGATGTGGCTCAAATGTTTTATCCAGCCCTAGTGGGACTCTGTGTGATGGCTGCCATGGTGGTCATTACCGAATACTACACCTCAAAAAAGTTTAAACCTGTCCAGTCGATTGCCAAAGCATCTACAACAGGGCATGGCACCAATATCATCACGGGCCTGGCTGTCTCCATGCAGTCAACGGCATTGCCGGTGCTGACAATAATCGCTGGAATATTGATCTCGTATGAAATCGGAGGTCTCTATGGTTCAGCCATCGCCGTGGTTTCCATGCTTTCCATGGCTGGCATTATCGTGGCTATTGATGCATTCGGCCCGATCACTGACAATGCCGGCGGCATTGCCGAAATGGCCGGACTTCCGGATTCAGTCAGAGAATCAACTGACGCGCTCGACGCTGTTGGCAACACTACCAAAGCTGTAACAAAAGGCTATGCCATTGCATCAGCCGGCCTTGCGGCAGTGGTGCTGTTTGCATCTTACACGCAAGAACTTGCAAGACTTGGACAGAACCTGACTTTTGATCTTTCAGACGTCCAGGTTTTGGCAGGCTTAGTGATCGGCGGCCTGCTTCCTTATCTTTTCGCTTCCATCGCCATGCAGGCTGTGGGCAAAGCGGGACACGCAGTGGTGGAAGAAGTCCGCAGGCAATTTAAAGAAATCCCAGGCATCATGGAAGGAACAGGCAAGCCGGATTACGGCCGCGCAGTTGACATTGTAACCAAGGCAGCAATCAAAGAAATGACTATCCCGGCATTGCTTCCGGTAGTGGTGCCAATTTTGGTGGCTGTAATTCCGTTTTTGGGACTTAAGGCTTTGGGCGGCGTCCTAGTTGGCTCAATCGTCACGGGTTTATTTGTGGCTATATCCATGACCTCTGGAGGTGCAGCCTGGGACAATGCCAAAAAGTTTATCGAAGAGGGCAACTACGGCGGCAAAAAATCATTTGCACACCAGGCGGCTGTTACAGGCGACACAGTCGGCGACCCTTACAAAGACACGGCCGGCCCCGCTATCAACCCCATGATAAAAATTATAAATATTGTGGCGCTCTTGATCGTCGGAATATTACTCGGTTAGATCCTGAAACAAGTTCAGGATGACATATAAAGTACCGGCGCAAGCCGGGGCTTTACTTTTGTAGCAAAATCAGCTAAACTTATTGCCAGAAACCATGCCCAAGGAGGGACAATAATGTCGACGATGACATCTCCGGCAACGGGCCTGTCGTTCGCTGACCTCTCCGAAGGTATGGAGATGGTTAGTTCAACGACACGGACCGTGACCCAGGAACTCGTGGCGGCTTACGCCGAGGTTTCGGGAGACTTTAACCCGATTCATCTCGACGAAGAATTCGCCCGGCGTACGCGTTTCAAGACGCGCATTGCTCACGGCGGGCTCGGGTGGGCCATTGCCACCGGCCTGGCCTCCCGACTCGGCTTCACGAAAGAAGCCGTGATCTTCAAGCGCATCGAGGAATGGAACTTCATCCGGCCAATCAGGTTGGGTGACGAGCTCCGGCTGAAGGTCCGGATTTTCGGCCTCAAGCCGGTGAACCCTCGAAAACCGCTGCGCGAACCAGCGACCGCCAGGCTGGCGGTCGAGCTCATCAATCAGGACATCCGCGTCGTCCAGTACGGAACTTGGTTCGCCGAGTTTCATACACTCGAGCTCGAGTAGGTCTCCCGCCGACGAAAAAAAGGCGGCCTGCCCCACCATTTAGGCCGCCTTTCTGCTTTTTTATTAGCTGCACTTTTGTTCGATCGCAAAAAAGTGATGCTAGAGAACTTTTTCTATAATTCCGCCGCCGAGCAATTCGTCGCCTTTATAGATCACCGCCGCCTGCCCGGCAGTAATTGCCCTCTGTGGTTTATCAAAGGTGATCCGTAATCTGTGATCCGTAATCTGTGAAATAGTCGCGGGATAATCGGGATGGTGATAGCGAATTACTACACCGGCTTTCAACGGAAGCTTCGGAGTTTTACCAACCCAAGATATATCTGTTATTTCAAACTCCCTTTTCCAAAGCTCCGCATCCTGATTGTCGTTGGTTACGACCAAATGGTTTTTCTTAAAGTTCTTTTCTACGACATAATAAGGCCCATCGCCGCCGATGCCGATTCCCTGCCTTTGCCCGATAGTGTAAAACGGCAATCCCGCGTGCTTGCCAACGATTCTGCCAGCAGTTGTGATCACAACTCCAGCTTTCGCTTTGATATTTTCTTTCAAAAATTCCGTAACATCAATTTTGCCGATAAAGCATATCCCCTGGGAATCTTTTTTCGCAAAATTAGGCAACTTAAACTTCTTGGCCAGTTCTCTGACTTCTAATTTTTTGTAATCCCCTATCGGGAACAAAATCTTGGCCAGTTGTGCTTGTGTTAGGGTGTATAAAAAATAACTCTGATCCTTCCCAGGATCCACTCCTTTGAGCAACTTATACTGAACCCTGGCCCTTGAACCCTGAACCCTAATCCTTGCATAATGCCCAGTGGCCACAAAATCCGCTCCCAACGACAATGCCTTATCCAAAAACGCCTTAAACTTTATTTCCTTGTTGCACATCACATCCGGATTCGGGGTGCGCCCGGCCTTGTATTCTCGCAAAAAATATTCCACCACCCTGTCATAATATTCTTTCTCAAAGTTCCAGACATAAAAGGGTATCTTCAACACACCTGCCACCTTACGCGCATCTTCCGCATCTTCAGCCCAGGTACACCCGTAGTCTCCAACATCATCACTCCAGTTTTTCATAAACACGCCAATGACATCAAAGCCCTGCTTCTTAAGCAGAGCTGCTGTCACCGAGGAATCCACTCCCCCGGACATCCCTACTACAACTGTTTTTTGCTGTTTTCTATTCTTCATAACTGGGATATTTTAATATACTTCGCGCGTAAAATCAAGGCACAATAAAAAATCCAAAATACAAATATCGAAATCCGAAAAAATATCTAAATCCAAATATCTAATATTTA
>JACQPC010000037.1 GCA_016207695.1 Candidatus Doudnabacteria bacterium
ACACTATGTAGGTTATACTGCTAATTTTAAACGTCGTTTAGTAGAACACGAACGCGGAGTTAACTTTTCAACTAAGTTTAGACTGCCATTTAAATTAATCTACTTTGAAGCCTGTCTATTAGAAAAAGATGCCAAACGCCGAGAGAAGTATTTAAAAACAACGCAAGGCCGAAGATTTACCGGATTAAGACTATTAGAGTACCAGCGCCAATCGGCGTTTGGCACGGGAAGTTGATATACTGGGTATGGCCAAGTTTATTATAAATGGCGGGCGACCGCTTAATGGGGAAATCACCGTTTCAGGTTCCAAAAATGCCGTTTTGCCGCTTATGGCAGCTTGCCTTTTGACTGAAGAGAAATGCACCCTGCATAATGTTCCAAAAATCGCGGATGTGGATGCCATGGTCAGCATAATTAAGGATTTAGGGGCAGAGGCGCAATACGAAGACCATACCGTTTCGATCAGCGCAAAAAATATTACTAAACACAATCCTCATCCTGACTTGGTCGGTAAGCTTCGCGCCTCAATTCTTTTATTAGGGCCACTCTTGGGCAGAATTAAGCGCGTGGAGATTCCATATCCAGGTGGGGATAGGATCGGGGCGCGTCCGATTAATACCCATGTAAAGGCTTTAAACGCGCTCGGTGCTTCTTTTCAAACTGACGATACCCTGACCTTTTTTGTCCCTGATGAGCTTAAGGGGAGTAAAATTATTCTTGAAGAAAGCTCGGTCACGGCCACGGAAAATGCCATAATGGCAGCTGTTACGGCCGCAGGTACTACAGTTATTAAACTGGCCGCTGCCGAGCCGCACGTCCAGCAATTGGCGGATTTTTTGAATAAAATGGGAGCAAGGATTTCTGGAGCAGGGACAACCACAATTACCGTTGAGGGGGTTGGTAAGCTTAAAGGGGCTGAAATCGATGTCATACCGGATTCGGAAGAGGGGGCAAGCTTAGTTATACTGGCCGCGGCTACCAAAAGTGACGTAAAGGTGAGCAGGCTTAACCCAGATGCACTTGATGACTTTTTGCTTAAAATAAAATCGATGGGCGTGAACTTAGAGATTGGGAGCGATTACGTGTGGGTTAAGCCTCCCAAGAATCATTATAAGGGGCATCCTAAGCTCCAATCGGGTCTATACCCCAAGCTTAATTCGGACTTTCTGCCCCCCATGGCAGTGTTGGCGACACAGGCAGAGGGTGAAACTTTTATTTATGAGTGGATGTATGAAAATCGTTTGGGATATGTCCAGGAACTGGCGAAGATGGGTGCTAAGGCGGAAATTTTAGACCCGCATCGCGTCAAAATAACCGGACCCGCCCCGCTTGTTGGGCAAAAAATAACCACTTTTGATTTAAGGATGGGCATTACGCTCGTGATTGCAGCGCTGATAGCAAAAGGACAGTCCGAGATATCAGATATTCATCACATTGACCGTGGTTATGAGAATTTGGAAGGACGGCTGCAGGCGTTAGGCGCTGATATTAAACGGATTGAATAGTTATGTTTTTAAAGAAAATCGGCATAGACTTGGGCACGGCCAACACTTTGGTCTTTGTCCCGAAAAAAGGAATCATCATAAACGAACCGACCGTTGTCGCCATTTCGATTGTCGACAACAAGGTCTTGGCTGTGGGACAGGAGGCCAAAGAAATGCTGGGCCGCACTCCGGATACTATCATTGCGCACAAACCCATGAAGGATGGGGTGATTGCCGATTATCGGGTCACCGAGGCTATGCTTCGTTATTTCTTAAACAAAGCGGCTGGCAATATCAGATTTTTTCGGCCGGAGGTTATGATCTCGGTTCCCGGTGGCATTACTTCCACTGAAAGGCGAGCGGTGATTGATGCGGCAACCGCGGCCGGAGCCAAGGCCGCGTATGTGGTGAAAGAAACCGTGGCCGCGGCAATCGGCGCCGGCATTGATATCGCCGCCCCTTCGGGCAATATGGTGATTGATATTGGAGGCGGCACTACGGACGTAGCAATTTTGTCCTTGGGCGGCATAGTCACCCAGACATCTGTCCGAGTGGCGGGCAATAAGCTGGACGCGGCAATTATGGATTACATCAAGCGTAAGCACGGCTTGGCCGTGGGAGATCGGACTGCCGAAGAAATTAAAATTAAAATTGGCTCAGCTTTGCCGGTTGAAAAAGAGGCAGTGATTGAGATAAGAGGAAGGGATATGGTCGCGGGCCTGCCGAAGACTATTCAAATTTCCACAAATGAAGTTGTGGAAGCGATCCAGGAAGAACTGCGCGAAATTATTAAGGCAGTGAAATTGGTTTTGCAGGACGCGCCGCCGGAATTGGCCGCGGACATTATTGACAAGGGAATGGTCCTCACCGGTGGGACAGCGCTTCTGCGCAATTTAGATAAGTTGGTTGGCCAAGCCACCGGAGTCCCGGCTTATGTGGCTGATGATGCGATTTTGTGCGTGGCCCGCGGCACTGGTATTGCCCTGGATAATTTGGAGACCTACAAG
>JACQPC010000038.1 GCA_016207695.1 Candidatus Doudnabacteria bacterium
GGGGGCGGCGGTGGAGGCGGCGGGGTTACTGCTTTTGGACGCCAATAGACAATCCATTGGATCAGTCCGCCCGGGGTGCCGCTGCCAAGATTCTGCCAGCCGACTGGGTCAACATGGTCAAAGTCGTGGGTAATGCCGGGCTGGACTTCAATCGTGTATCTGCCAAAAGGAAAATTAGCGTATGTATGCTCAACCGCACATTGGTCAGTCCATCTTTGTGGAGGATTTTCGCGAACCAGTGTCCAGCAGGCAAAAATATCGCGGTTGGTGTTAACTTCCTTGTTGATCACCCTGATTCTGCCGGTTTCAGCCGGTGGAATTGTCGAAGGGCAATCAACGCCATAGTTAATCATCTCCCCCAAAAACACAAACCCGTCTCCACTTCCTGTGGCGCTTCTGTAAGCCGCGTCAATCTGCACGCGGCCGCAGTTAAATGCGCCGACGTTGTAAGTAAAAGTGGTGCGGTTGGTTTCACCAACGCTGTAGTGGGTTTCTCCGCTCATGCTGAAGACATCCTGCCGCAAAGTGTGGGTGGTGGCGCTGCAGCCGGCTTGCGGGTCATGGAAGGCGGCTTTTTCTATAAAAATATCTTCCGGCCCGTTGTTCCTTATTTCAGCAGTCCAGACTCCGCCGTTGACCACAGAACCTGCCGGATGGCAGTTGACGTCATTGTCGTTGATCCATGAATAATTGACGTCCAGGTGGCTGGCCCGGCTGACTGCCACGAAAGTCACGGCCAAAGCGGCCACCAGGCCCAGGGCGGCAAAAACCGCGATTTTTTTGTTTTGTTTTAGCGCAATCACATATCTCATATAATTTATATAATGACCCTTAAGGATAATTAATTGCTTAAGCTAAGTCAAGGTGCATTTTTCACAAAGGCATAAGCTCGGCCGAAACCACATATCGATCCTTCTGCGTGCCTATCGGCCAGCAGGTTGAAAGATTAAGCCTGGCTCTCGAATTGTCGATAAACTGGGCCTGGTCGTCGGGTTTGTAGATGTTTTCGGATACCACCTTATAGCGAAAATTATGGACGTTGCCGCTTAAATCAAATACATCGACAAAAATATCATCGCCAGCGTTTAAAGCGTTGATCTTAGCAAACACCTGCCTAAACGGATGATTCTTCCACAAATAATCGGAGGAGTGGCCGGAAATATAAACTGTCCCCTGCTCTCCCGGCATCGCAGTGCCGGGATAATGAATCACGCCGCGAGTTAAGTCGCCGTCAAAATCAGAAGGATTCTTGCTCCAGATTATCGGAACCCGCAAGCTAAGCTTGGGAATCGACAGCACTCCGGATTTTGTCCCATCAAAGCTGACTGTTTGCACTCCTAAAACCTGCGATGAACCGTTTACTGCCAAGGCGTTGTAAGAAATGCGGTTATTAACCTTAATTAAATCGAGGCTGCTGGCAAGTTTAGACTGGACTTCAGTCATGCGGCCCGCTCCCCATGGGTTATACCCGTTGATAATTTCGATGCCGTCAGAAAAACTGTCGGAGTCCGAATCAGCGAGAGTAGGGTTGGTTTTGATCGTAAACTCATCCATGTTGGTAAGCCCGTCATAGTCAATGTCATTGTTTGGTTCCAGAAGCGTAAAATCTCCAACGGAAAAGTAATAGCCCCCGATCCAGTTATAATAAGCGGAAAGGTCATCGCCTAGGATTTGCTCGTCCTGCGGCTTGCTAAACCATCCGGAAACCTGGGCGGTCAATGAGGAAAAATTGAGCAAGGCATAAAAAAAGACAAAGGCGGCAAGAAAAATCGCTGGATAGACCAAAATGCCGGAATTTATATATTTTTTGGCTAAATCTATTTCCGCCACCGCGGCAGCTTCGGCCACAGGCAAATCTAGCGGGATGCTGGCAGCCTGCCCGCTTAAACGGAGGAGATCTTCGATTTCCGATGGATAATTGATAGTCATATACTACAAAACAACAAATAGTATCATAAGCTAGCGTTTATGTCAAGGCCATGCAATTTTTGCAAAGAAAATGCCTATAGTTTAGACTTAAGACTGGATAAACTGCACAAATGAAACTAAAGCAGTGTCTTATTGCCTGCGAGGAAAATGATTACCAGCCCTGGATCACCCGGGCATCCGCCTTGGTCGTTTTTTGCGTCACTGTTTGGAGCATTAGGCTTTTGATACCGGCAAGCTTCACCTTTGCCTCGCCAAGCATTGATGCGGCTGACGTCATGGAGCGGCTTAATAATGAACGGACCCAAAGATTTATTCCCGCTTTGATAACCAATAGCAAACTTACTTTCGCTGCCACGATCAAATCAAACGACATGCTTAAGCGAAGCTATTTCGCGCATATCAATCCGGATGGAGCTTATGTCTGGCCAACCATCGAAGCTGCCGGCTATGCTCCATACTTAACTTTGGGCGAAAATCTGGCGATTGATTTTTTTTCTGCCTCGGCGGTGGTGGAGGCCTGGATGAATAGCGCCACACACCGCGCCAATGTTCTCAATGAAAAGTTTCAGGATCAGGGTCTGGCCGCGATTTTTGGCAACTTTGAGCCAGGGCATGACACTATTGCCATTGCCAGTCTTTTCGGAACGCTTTTAAAACCCCAAGTAGCGCCAGCCCCGTCACCATCACCAGCGTCTGCAGCAACACCCAAGCCAACACCAGCACCTACGCCAACACCGGTTCCGCTATCTGCACCAGTCCAGATAAAGCCACCGCCGCCCCCTCCACCAAACCCAGCCCCCAACCCGGTGCCTACTATAACCGAAACAAAGCCTCCTCCTTCTCCCATAGCAACGCCCGAATCACAGAAGGAAGGGGTTGTCGGGCAAAATACATTGCCTGCTTCCGAAGAAACCCAATTTATCAAAATACTCCGTTTAATCTTCGGATTTTTTGCCATAATCTATCTCTTTTTCCTAGCCCTGGATTCAATAATTGTTTACCGAGCCAAGCTTAAAAGAACAACCATGCACTCTTCCACCCACGCATTGCTGTTCTTTTTAATCGCGCTGGTAAATATTTTTATATAACCCTGGCTCCAAAGTTGTGACTGGCAAACAAGATTGATAAAATCAGCGCCATCATGAACAAATACTCAACTACAATTTTCTTGGTCAGGGTTTTTTCCAAGTGGTGATGCAGCATCCCCCAAAAAGTGTTATATACCCC
>JACQPC010000039.1 GCA_016207695.1 Candidatus Doudnabacteria bacterium
AAAAACTAACGTAAAAAAAATTAATAAAAATTTTTTCATCTCAAGTGCAGAGCTTTTACAGACTTCTCAAAAATCTCTTTATCATGAGGAAACTTCAATTTTTTTGGCACTTCTTCCAACGGAAACCAACCCGCCTCTGCCACTTCCTCATCATGGTTGCCAGGATCTCCGGAAACATATTCCATCAAATAAAAATGCACAAATTTGATGGCGTTGCCAAAGTATTCAGATTTGCGGAAATATTTGGCCATTCCCAGTTCCTGTTTGATTCCAGCCTCAACGCCGCCTTCTTCTTTTACTTCTCTGACTGCGACCTCTTCTTTGTCTTCTCCATCGTGATCCAAAAGCCCTTTGGGAAAAGTCCAGTAGCCGACAGGCGGACCAAAGTTCGGCCCTTTAGGCATTATCAGTAAAATAAAAATGAGATTGTTCTCTTTTTTATAAACAACCCCGCCAGCACTAATCTCTCGTTTCCACTTGGGCTTTTCTTCCGGCATAACTATTTAGATAAGGCAGACTCAATCGCATTTTTAATTTCTTGCCTAGCAACTGCGTCGCCTCTCGCGTTGTGAGTGCTAACATAAAGTTTTCCTCTTAAAATATAAACCGAATACGCTCCGCCAGGTCTTAAAGTTTCTCCCGACAATAGTGCTTCTTTAAGATTTTGGCCCATTCCACCCAAACCACGGTTCAAACTTTCGCATGCAGCTAAGCCAATCTGTGCTAAACGTTCATCATCACCGCTCAAAGTAATTAAATCACCATCTTGCTTAAGATCATAGGCACTGGGTTGAAAATTGCTTTCGGTTTTTTCGCTCATAAAATTCTGGCGGAGGCGGTGGGAGTCGAACCCACGATACCTTGCGGTATACTCGCTTTCCAAGCGAGCGCACTAGACCACTATGCGACGCCTCCGAACATTATTTCTTCACTAGTTTTCTAAACGCTTCTCCACCTTTATAACTCTTAATTTGCTTTTCTCTTCTTACCGCTTCTGATCTTGTTAAAAACTCTTCCCTATGCCTTAACCCCCAGGGAATGCCGGCTTTAGTGGCTCTTACTGCTCCTGCGTTATGCTTCTTAATTCTAATATCAACATCTTTACACGAGCCTATATAATATCTCCCAAGCTTCTGGCTTTGTAAAATATACGCGCTGTACATGTTGCTTTCTGCCGCCGATGGCGGCATCCCGCCTACATTTTTATATTTAAATATCAGTGGCGGGACAAGCGTGCGCCTTAAACCGCTCGGCCACCTCTCCAAAATATAAAATAAGGCTTACTGGTCGCCTTATTATACCAAAAACGAACTTTAAAATAAAGCCTAATGAATGGAGTGAATAACCGCGGATTTGTGGAAGTTGGTGGCGTCCACGAACCGCTCTTTCGGTTGCAAAGATGACAGTATGCTAAGTGATTTAACTGGCTCAACTCCCCAAAGCAAGCAAGCCTGGGCCAGCTTGTGATAATCTTCGGACATGAACACAATCTTAAGTTCCTGCCGAAGATGGGAAAGCATTTTGGCCAGCAGTAAATCGGAAACAACAATGGTTTTTGCTACAGCATGCATGGCAATCTCATGCAGATGATGGGCCAAAGCTTCTTGTTTATTTTTGTGCCCAAAATGCTTGGACAACTTATAGTCATCCCAAATTGAGCTTTCGGTTTCCTGGATAATCTGGCTCATGGTTTCCACGGCTTTGACCGGATATTTGCCAAACGCGGTTTCACCGGAAAGCATCACGGCGTCCACATGGTCAATCACGGCATTGGCCACATCCGAAATCTCGGCCCGCGTAGGCCTAGGATTGTGAATCATTGAATCAAGCATTTGCGTGGCCACAATCACAGGCATCCCCTGATCCAAGCAAGCCTTTACAATCTGCTTTTGCTCAATCAATTCTTTGGCTTGCGGCGTATTAAGAGCCAAATCCCCACGGGCGACCATAATGGCATCAGACACCTTGATAATCGAGCGAAGATTTTTCAAAGCTTCTGGGGTTTCGATCTTTGCCACCACCGGAACTTCTCTTTTGGCTATGCGCTTAATCAACGCTTTAAGCTTGGTAATATCGCCTGCGGTTTTGACAAAGGACTGGGCCACCAGATCAACCCCGTTCTTAAGCCCAAACTCCAGATCAGCCAAATCTTTGTCTGAAAGCGTTGGCAGATCAACATTAATTCCTGGTAAATTAATGCCTTTATGGCTGATCAGGATTCCGCCTGCGATCACTTTTGCTTCCAGGCCTTCTGATGAAACTTTTGTTGCGACTAACTCAATCAAGCCATCGTCAATCAAAATGGTTTGACCTGGCCTGATCCATTGCCAAATGGGTTGGGCAACCGGAATCCCGTGTGGGCCAAAAACCACTATTTCATTTTCCAAAACTTGCCTTTCATGCAATTCTCCCAAGCGCAGTTTAGGTCCAGACAAATCCTGCATTATGGCAATCGGATGATTCAGTCTGGTGCTGACCTTACGGATGTTGTGAATCGTCTGCGCATGCGAAGAATAAGTGCCGTGGGAAAAATTAAGCCGGGCAATATCCATGCCTGCCTCCACCAAACGAAGCAGGTCTTCTTGCCTATAAGAAGCCGGGCCGATGGTTGCTATAATTTTTGTCCGTTTCATTGGATTTGAGTTTCTTCAAAATTATTCTCCCCTTCCAGGGGAGATGTCCGACGAAGGCGACAGAGAGGTGGCTAAGAAAAACAAAAACAGCACTTATAGTATACCAGGTACTAGAAATTTATTAAAATTTCAGTACCGGGCAAAGCATAAATGCTGCCTTTCGTGCTCGAATTATTTATCTTTTTCTAGTTCTTGTTTTTTGAGACCTTCAAGATATTTTATCGCATCGAGTAATTTTGTCCACTCTACGGT
>JACQPC010000041.1 GCA_016207695.1 Candidatus Doudnabacteria bacterium
ACTTATAAGTCCTATACGACTTATTAATTATAACTTCTTAGCTTCCCGGACGAATTCCTCGACATCCGCGAATTTGCGATAAACTGATGCGAACCGGATATAGGCCACCTGATCGCGGGCCTTGATCCGCTTCATGACTATGTTGCCGATGTCCTTAGAAGTGATTTCTTCTTTGTTGGTTCGCTGAATGTCCTGCTCAATCGTGGACATTAGCTCTAAGAAACCCTCGCGGTTCAAAGGCCGCTTCTCAAACGCCTTATGGATGCCATTTTCAATTTTCTCCCGCATATAAGGCTGTCTTGTGCCATCGCGCTTGACCACGGTTAAATCCAGGATTTCCATTTCCTCATGGGTGGAGAACCGGAAACCGCACTTAATACATTCCCGGCGCCTGCGAATGACCATGCCGTCCTGGGCTGGGCGGGAATCAAGCACCTTGGTTTCTTCATGGGAGCAATTAGGACATTTCATTTGATTTATTCAGTTGAAAGTTACTTTTTGGCGCAAAAAATAAAAGCCTGTCCGTAAGAAAGCTAATCTCTCAATTTCTAAGCAAAATGAGCTAAATTGTGATTTTGTGTCTAAGGAAAAGCCTAATTTTGGGCTTAGAACACAATATCTAGTGGTTGCCTTATTCACTATAACCCCATATGTAGAAAGTGTCAAAAATGACCATTTGGCCTGCTTTTGCTCTATTTTTTAAAAATCTTTTATTGTCGTACAATCAATTATCAACATTAGGACACGGAAAAATTCAGTAGTGTCAAGATGCGTCTGATCGAGGCAGTTGCCGAGCGAACTGTAGATAAACTCCTGCCAACTTTGCAAATTGCTAGATTTAGTGCGGGTTTGACCCTGATTTTTTGGCTTTCTATAATAAATTAAGAAGTTGGCCCTGACAAAAATCTGCCGGGACCTTTCAAGAACTTCGAAAAAACAAACAAAATTTTTGTTTCATTCCCAAAGGCCAACCTTTGGGAATGTTTAATTTAGGCTACAGGTAATATTTGGCAAACATGTCAGCCAAAGCCTTGGCCGGGTTGGTTGGGACGCCCGAAGATGGAAAATGGTGCAGCTCAATGCAAGGCACGCTGTTTAGCTCCAGAATGGCGCAGGGTTGGCTTTTCCAGGACACGGAAATATCTTCCGCCAAAAAATCAATTCCAGTTAAGCGAGTATCAAAAAAGCGGGTAATATCCTTAAACAATTTTAAGTTGTCCGGATGAACCTGGGACGTTAGCTCTTCCAAGTCCCCTCCCAGCCTTAAAAATGGGTCTTTTTGCAAATAAACTATCTCCTCTTTTGGCGGGATTGAGTCAAAGCCATATCTTTGTTCTGAAATCAACTCTTGGGCTGTCCCATCTTCGACAATCTTATAAAGCGTAAACTGCTTCTGGTCCGGTCTACCCCGGTTTCGATTTTTTTTATCAATCAATTGCCGAATAGTCGAGCCCCCGTCGCCCACCACGTTTGCCGGCACTTGCCGGACACAAGCCACAAAATCAAAATCGATAACCGTGGCCCGATGGACAAAAGCATTCGGGATAAACTTCTCCACTATAAATGCCGGAGAATAAACCAGCGCATGTTTAATTGCCTTTTGTAATTGCGCTTCGTTTTGGATATTCGTGGTCACATGGCGGGCCACCGACCCCGCCCGAGGCTTAACCACCACCGGAAAGCCGATTTCGCGGGCAAAGCGGACCGCTTTCTTCCTTTGCCAAATCCAAAATGCCCGGCCCTCTGCCACGGGAAAGCCGCCCTTTCTCGCATGTCTCTTGGTCAACTCTTTATCCTCCGTAAGCCTGGAAGAAAATTTGCCAATAAAATCGGCCACCGGCAGAGTTTCAAACCGGAAAGTCTTGCCAGATATTTCCATTTTGAAATGATTGGTAAAGCCGAAGGACGAGCGCAGAGAGTAAAAAACCGCGCCGCGCTTCTGCATCTCATCAATAAAACAGGTAGACCTAAGCTGGATGTCGGAACTGGTAAAATCTGACCGAAACTGCCCAATTCCGGTCAGCCTAAAAATCTGCTCCAACAAAACATCCAGCGAAGAATTAATTTTAGCCGGCAGCTTGATTGGCGGAAAAAAATGATTGCCCAGCTGTTCCAGCCAGGTATTGATATGGTTGAGGTTCGAATGCCCGCAATCCTTGCAAATATTTTTTCCTGTCCGCGCCATGACTTAAGTATATACCAAAAGCAAACAAGGCGGATGCCGTGTAGCGCGTTTTGAGTCGCACTCCACAAGCACCCGCCCGTTGTTTCAATTTGTTATCTTGGCGCAGCCTGCATGCTTTCAATCAGGCTTGCCCACACCTCCTTACTTTTCGGCTGAAAAACCACTCGCCCCGCCTCCACGTCGGTCACCACTGCAGGATCATCCTGTCGGAATGACTGCAGAGGATGATCAAGTAGACTAATCACGGGAACACCCCCGTACTCCGACAGTCCAGAACCATTGACCACACACACGATGGCCACCGGAAGGGCCCTGCACTCACGGACTAAATCGATGGCTTTCTTCGTGGTTGCGAAATGGTGGACGATATCTTCGGCGATGGCGATCCGTTCGTTCGCTGTGAGATCGTGCCGCCTCAGTTCGAGCCTAGATGACTCGCGCACTCCCGGCCGTGCATGGTTAGTCACTATCTTCTCGGCCGAAACCGAGCGCCAACTCCCGATCCGAGCCACTTCCCGACCGAACACCGATCCGCTGGTCGGTAACCCTAAGACCGTCCTAGGTCGATAAGACGGCAACTCACACTGCACGAGCTCAAATGCCCAGGCCTCATATACATTAGGGAACTCGTCGGCCTTGGCGAAGTTGAAGTACTCTTCACCAACAAAATTCTTTTCACCGTCGTCTGTCGGATAAACGGCGGTGTAGGCGACAAGCTGTCCCAGTCGGATTCTCTCCGAACTTACTGGACACTTGTAGTACGCGCCCAGAGCTTGCATCGCCTTAAGAGGATCCCTGACCAGCAATAGGTGATTGTTGACGTCTCGAAAGTTCAATGCCCCTCCTCACGCTATGCGCGCGCTAAGGCCGCGTCCATCTCTTCCGCCATGCGGACAGCTGCTTCCTTTCGGTTCGGTGCCCGAAGCAGCGGCCGACCGACCACGATGTAATCCGCGCCAGCCTGAACCGCTTCGACGTGGGTCGTAGGCCGCGCCTGGTCTCCGGCGGGAGCCCAGGTCGCCCATTCCGGACGAATCGCCGGCGTGATGATCACGAAACCCGAATCGCAGACGGTCTTGCGGATCTCCACGGCCTCCTGGGCCGAAGCGACCACACCGTCAAGCCCCGAATTCGCGGCAAGAGCGGTAAGACGCACAACCTGCTCTGACACCGGCATCCCGTCGTAGTAGCCGATTTCCTTGAGCGCCGACGAGTCCATGCTCGTGAGTACCGTGATGGCGATCGCCATTGATCCTTTCGTCAACTCCTTCTCGACGAGCGCTTCGTTTCGGCCTTCGACAGCGGCACGCATCATCTTCAAGCCGCCATCAGCATGAACATCAAACATCAGCACGCCCAGCCGCGCCGCAGCACGCGCCGCAGCCTTGACGGTATTCCCGATGTCCTTGAATTTCTGGTCCAAAAACACCGAACCACCCCGGCTGTGGACGAACTGACACGCTTGCGGCACACCGACGCTCGTTCCGAGTTGCATCCCGATCTTGAACCCACCGACGTCGCCCGCCAGTTCCTCAATCAGACTTCCCACCTGGTCCAGATCATCGACATCAAGCGCGACGAGAATACGATCCTTTCCGGTCATAATCCCTCCCTTTCTTCACAAAAAGTCAGCGCAGCGCCACGCTGCCTGACTCTATAGATTACCATAAATCTTAGGCAAATTAAAAAAAGCCCTCACGGGCTTTGGTTGTTTGGTTCTTCTTTTTTCTTTCCTTGCCGGGATTGGAGGACTGCCACTATGAGCAAGACAAACCCTAAAAATATCGGCCAGTGGGCAGCGGCAAAAAAATCCTGCAAGCCGCCATTGTTTACATGATAAAAAAAATCCCAGACAATGCCCACAATCTGAAACGCAAGCGCTGTATTGATTAAAGGCTTGCTCATTACTTAATCTTCTTTCTAATAAACGCGGGGATTTCCAGTTCGTCCTGTTCTTCCTCATGCGCCACTTCTTCCTCAATCACCTTGGGGGCGAAAATCGGTTTTTTGATTTCACTTCTGATTGGTTCTTCCATTCGCGCTACCGGTTCGGTTTTCCGCATGGTCTGGTCAAACCCCGTGGCAATGACTGTGATTTTGACTTCCTCATCCATTTCTTCGTCAATCACTGCGCCAAAAATAATTTTAGCGTCCGGGTCCACAGCCTTGGTGATGAACTTGGCTGCTTCATCAACCTCAAACATCCCCAAATCCTTGCTGCCGTAGACATTGAACAAAACTCCCTTGGCGCCATCAATGGAAAGTTCTAGAAGAGGCGAGTCAATGGCTGCCCTTGCCGCATCCAGCGCCCGATTTTCGCCAGTGCCGCGACCAATGCCCATAAGAGCGGAACCGGCATTCTGCATAATGGCTTTGACATCCGCAAAATCCACGTTAATCATGCCCGGGGTCGTAATTAAATCCGAAATTCCAGCCACTCCCTGGCGCAACACGTCATCCACGGTTTTAAAAGCATCCAGGAGGGAAGTTTTCTTGTCAATAATCTGCAAAATTCGGTCATTGGGAATCACGATAATAGTATCGACATACTGTTTAAGCTCTTCCATGCCCTTTTCAGCAATCTCGCGCCGCTTGGCTCCTTCAAAGGCAAAGGGTTTGGTGACCACAGCAACAGTCAGAATCCCGGCCTTGCGGGCGAGTTCCGCCACCACGGGAGAAGCTCCTGTGCCGGTGCCGCCGCCAAGACCGCAGGTGATAAACACCATGTCAGCATTTTTGATAACGTCGGAGATCTCTTCCTTATTCTCTTCTGCCGCAGCTCTGCCGATGTCTGGATTCATGCCCGCGCCTAAGCCCCGGGTGATAGTTTTGCCGATATGGACCTTCTGGTCAGCCTGGGAATTATGCAGGGCTTGAGCATCAGTATTGATAGCCACAAACTCCACGCCGCGGATGCCCTCTTCCATCATGCGGTGGATGGCATTGTGTCCGGAGCCGCCCACGCCAATCACTTTTATGCGCGCAAATGTTTCTATCTTTGGTTTCACTTCGTAAGCCTTAAATTTCATAAGCTAATTATACACTATGGCAAAAAACTTTTGAACCACTTTCGCAGTTTGTTGACCGTGTCGTTTTCCAAAACTTTTTTGGCAAACTTATTGACTGTGCGGGAGGAACCTAATAAAAACTCATTGGCCCACAAAACCAGTCCCACAGCCGTGGCAAAAGACGGATCATCTACACGATCAATCACAGTGGAAACACTTCCCGGCAAGCCCACAGTCACCGGCAGGCGCAGCTGCTTTTTTGCCAGTTCCACAATCCCGGGCAAATGCGCCCCGCCGCCGGTCAAAATCGCCCCTGCTGGCAGCTGGCCGTCGCGGCCCACAGCTTTTAACTCCTTATTGACCAAGTCAAAAATCTCCTCCAGCCTGGCTTCCACAATCTCCGCGATGTGTTTGACTGATACCTTGCCCTCTTCCTGTTTGTCAATCTTGGTTAAATCAATCTCCGCATCTTTTTTAACCTCGTGAACCTCGGCCACCGCGTATTGCAGCTTGACTTTTTCCGCCGTATCCACCGAAGAACGCAGCCCGATAGCCAAGTCATTGGTAATGTGCATGGAGCCCACTGGCAAAATAGTGCTGGTGATAAGCTCTCCCTCCTCAAACACCACCAATCCGGTGGTGCCGCCACCCAAATCAATCACCGCCACCCCCAGCTCCTTCTGTTTTTTGGTTAGCACCGCCTGGGCGCAAGCCAAAGGAGCCAGCACCAAATCATCAATCTCAAGCCCGGCCTGCAGAATGCACTTAGTCAGATTCTTAATGAACGGCACCGAGGCCTGGATAATCAAACTGTCCACCTCAAGCCTAATGCCAGTCATGCCTACAGGATCCTTAATGCCTTTTTGGCCATCGACAGTAAAAGTTTTAGGAATCACATGCAGAATCTCTCGATTGGCGGGGATGGAAATCGCCTGGGACGCATCCACCACGCGGACCACGTCGTTTTCCGTGATCTCACCATCCGCTCGCGCCACCGCCACCACCCCGTGGCTTTCCACAGCCGAAATCTGGGCTCCGCCCACGGACACCACGGCGTGATCAATGGAAAGACCAGTCATGCGCTCGGCTTTCTCCAAGGCTTCAGTGATTGATGACACTGCTTCGTCTATGTCAACTATCACTCCTCTTCTAATGCCCGACGCTTGGGCTTCACCAACACCAATAATGCTAGGGCTGCCCAGCTCTGATTCCTGCTTGCCGACCACCACCCTGATCATGGAGGACCCGACATCAAGCCCGACAAAGATTTGTTCTTTAGCCATTTTATTTTAACTGTTCCTTGACGATTTTAGACACTAAATTGCCTTCAGTGCTTCCTTTAGCGCGCGTCATCACTTCTTTCATGACTTTGCCGAAATCTTTTTGTGTGGCATTAAGCTGACTGATCGTGTCTGCAACAATCTTACGAAGATCACCTTCGTCAATTTGAGCCGGAAGATATTTGACAAGCACTGCCATTTGGCCTTCTTCGTGCGCTACCAAATCGGTTCGGCCGCCCTTTTGAAAGCTTTCAATCGAGTCCTTGTGCTGCTTAACCTTTTTACGCACCACGTCCGTAACTTCTTCATCGGTCAGCTCTTTTCTTTTCTCTATCTGGACGTTTGTCAATTCAGCCTTGAGGTTGCGCAGAGCCGAAACCGCAATTTCATTTTTTTCTTTCAGCGCTGTTTTAAAATCCTGGTCGATTTGTTCGAGTAACATGTTATATTGCTTTGCCGCGAGCGGCTAGCCCTATCTGCGTTTAAACTTCGGTGGAGTAACCGGCAGTTTGCCCAACTTCTTAAGCTCTTCCCGTTTTTCTCGGTTCTCCGCTCTTCTCAAAGCATCCACGCGCAGCAAGTTGCGGGACTTGCCCGGCTCATAAAATCTAATTTTGCGGGCACGAACTAAAACGCCGCTTTGCTGGATCTTTCGGTTAAAGCGGCGGAGCAGACTTTCGAACGATTCTCCGTCCTTCTTTTTCACTTCTACCAAACTTTATTCACCTCTTTCTCTCTAAACTGCCTGGAGTGTAACATATTTGGAGCTTAGGGTCAATGCGAGGACAGACAATCTGTCCGAGCAATTATTACTTGCCCAGGCGTTTCTTGACTTCTTCAATAATTCTAGAGGCTTCAAACAACTCCTGCATGCCAGAGCGGACATCCCGCAGAATGACGGTGCCATCCCGGGCTTCCTTCTGTCCAATGATTAAGGCAATGCTGACTTTGTTTGACTCCGCCAGCTTAAGCTGGGTTTTGATTGAGCCGGGGCCGATGAACTCCGAGGCTACAATATTGTTGCTCCAAAGCTCGGAGAATAATTTCAAAGTCTTCTTGGCAGCCAAATCGCCCAACGGCACCAGATAGACATCAGCCTTATGCTGCTGGTTGACCCTAACCTCTGCTTCCTCAAAAGCTGACAAAATTGCCTCTATGGTCGCGCTAAAACCCAAGGCCTGGACAATCGGACCGGCCATACTCTGCAACAGATCGTCCGCATGGCAGCCTTGTCCAAGCACAACCTCGCCTTTTTCAGTGCTGCTTCTAATTTCGAATACGGTCTTGCGCGACCACGGCTTGCCAATGACTTTTTGATTCAAATTATAGGGGATGGAGAGTTCATCCAACCCTTCCAAAACTTTGATAAAATGCTTGCGGCAGTTTTCGCACAAGTAATCAATCAGCACGGGAGCCTCGGTGGAAACCGTACTGCACGACAAATTAGCGCAGGCCAGAATGTTTACAGGATTTCGCTCCAAGTCCTCCAAGCATTGTTCGCACAAATCATATTTCTTTTCCTTGTAAAACCCGCGCAAGACTTCCTGGTAAGCCGGCAGGCATTCCAGGCATCCGATATTGTTGATTTCCAAGCTGACGTTCTTAAGCTCCAGTTCGGTAAACAGCTTGAGGAGCATGTTGATCATCTGCGCATCGACAATTGGCGAAGTTTCGCCAAAAACCTGAAAGCCGAATTCATGGCTTTGCATGATCTGCCCGTTGCGGATGAAAGCTATGGGAGAAACATAACACCACTTGCTGGATTTTTCTTTTTCAAAAAAACGATAATCAAGATACATCCGGGCCAAACCAAACAGGTTTAAGGGCTTGACAGCCAGCCGAGTGCCTTTAGTGTCGGCAAAAACAACCAATTCGCCGCCTGCCTGCTCCCAAGGCTTAAACAGCCTGGCATCTTCAACCAATGAGCAATCCACGCGCTGATAGCCAAAAGTCTGGGCAAGCTCAAAAAGCTTGTGCAGGAAAAAATCCCAGGTCCGATGCTGCTCCACAACCAAATCCAAGGTTCCGGGCAGTTTGGCTGGTGGCTTTTCGATCGCGGGTTGTGCTTTCTTTGGCCGCCCCATATGGTTCTCTTCAATTTGGATCTCCCCTCTCAAGGGGAGGGAGATTCTAATTTGTTAATATCAATAACTGTATTCTGGCTGCTCAAACATCCCAAACTCCGTAAGCGGCAGAGCCCGCAAAAACACGCGCCCGACCATGTTTGGTCTTTGCAAAATGCCCCAATCGCGGGAGTCAGAAGAAGCCAGCCGGTTGTCGCCTAAGACAAAGTATTCATCTGGACCTAAGGTAATGGTTTTGCGCCCGCCGACTAAGTCTGCATTATGGGGGAAAGTCAGTCCCTGGTTAGATAGGTAAGGTTCCTGCAGCGTCACTCCTTCCGGATATTCCTCGTTATAAATCACAACGCGGCCGCTGTCAATCTTCACTTTTTCCCCCGGCAGGCCGATAATTCTTTTGATGAAAAACTGCTTGCGGTCCTTGGGAAAATGCAGCACCACGACTTCCCCGCGCAAGGCATCCCGAAAGCGGTAGGAAGCCTCATCTATGATCAGATATTCGCCATTGGAATAATTCGGCTCCATAGATGAGCCAGAGACGATAAAGGGCTGGAACAAAAAATAGCGGATCGGCAGGATGATTGCCAGGGCGATTGCCACAACCTTGATAAAGTCCCAAAGAAACAACCCGATGCTCGCTAAACGATTATTTTGAGAGTGACTTTCTTGATCTTCCACACAAATTCCTTTCTGGTGGATCCGGATGGACTTGAACCATCGACCTTTCGGACCCGCCTACGTTACCATTCTGGTGGGCAATGGTGGATTCGAACCACCGACTTCTGCAATGTGAATGCAGCGCTCTAACCGCTGAGCTAATTGCCCCAAAAACTAAATTCTATCTTTGAGAAACCTGCGACCAAAGCCAGTTTTAAAATACTTTTCTCTCTTTATAGCTTTTTCTTTACTCAGACAAGCCTCATAATAAACCAACTCCAAAGGTCTCCTATACTTAGTCGCTAGTACAAATCCGTCATTATGCTTTTTAACTCTGATTCTCAAATCAGACGTCCAGCCAATATATAACTTTAAATCTTTTAGACTTCGCAATACGTATGTGTAAAACATATATACGCGCTCTAACCCGCCCGCCATCGCAAGCCTGCTCAATGCTCAACTACTTGCTCAGGCGTTGCGGGCGGGCCGCTGAGCTACGGATCCTAAAATCGCAAATAGCCTTCTTATTTTATCAGAGTAAGCATGGCAAATCAACCCTAATTAAGTTATAATAATTGGGCAAAATATGAGAAGTTTCGATATCAATCAACCAAAGCATCCATCTCAAACCTATGAACGGCCGAAAAAAAAGCGCCGGCTGCTTAAGTTTTTAATCCTGCTGTTGATTCTTATAGGCATGGGCTGGGCCAGCAGCAGGCTGTTGTCCAAAGCCAATCAAATTTTCACCAACAAGGAGAATATTTTTATCCGCGCCGGCAAGCTGATTATTGGCGCGGACAAGACGCTGGTTGGAGAAGATGAGGGGGTAGTCAATATTCTGCTGTTGGGCATGGGAGGGCCTGGGCATGATGGGCCACTGCTGACTGACACCATGATTGTGGCCAGCATCAGCGTTAAAACAAACGAAGTGGTTCTAATTTCGATCCCGCGTGATTTTGTTGTTGCGCTCGCCAACCAAGGTTTTCGAAAAATCAATTCCGCCTATGCTTACGCTGAATTAGCCGAGCCGGGTAGCGGCGGGATAGTGGCGGCAGCTGCTGTTGAAAAAATCACAGGCCTGACTATTCCATATTACGCTTCAATAGATTTCAAGGGCTTTGTTAAAGCCGTGGATCACGTGGGCGGAATCGATGTCACAATTGACCGTACTTTTACCGA
>JACQPC010000052.1 GCA_016207695.1 Candidatus Doudnabacteria bacterium
ATTATGACGTGCGGATTAACGAATTAGTTTTCTAGTTTTTTGTGTTTAACTTGTGGTCAAGATTAGTATAAAATTTTTAAATCCGCAATTCGTAATTTTTAATTAACAATTTTTCCTTAGGTTACATACAATCTATCCTTAATTAAATCAATCTCTTGTTTAAGACCGCCGCGCTCCTTAATTATCCGTTCAATCTTGTCGATGGCGTGAATTACGGTGGTGTGGTCTCTCCCCCCAAAAAACTCTCCGATCGAAGGAAGGGATGTTTCCAGTTCCTTACGAATGATAAACATGGCGATTTGGCGCGGATGAACATATTCTTTTTTGCGGGACTGTTTAAGCAGGTCCTCGATGGTAACATTGTAAAAATCCGCGACAACCTCGATGATTTTTTTAGCCGAAACTCCCCGCTTTTTCGGCGGGGTGATTACATTGACCAAGATGCTTTTTACCTGGTCGATGGTCGGGCGGGTGTTGTTGAGCTGACAGTAAACCATTAACCGATTTAATGCCCCTTCTAGTTCTCTGATGTTGCTTTGAATGGTTTCGGCAATGAATTGGAGAATTTCCTGCTCGATATTATAGTTCTTTTCCTTGGCTTTTGTTTTAAGTATTGCCAATCTTGTTTCCAAATCAGGAGCTTGGATATCAGCAATCATACCCCACTCAAATCTCGAGACTAAGCGTTCTTCAATGGCCGGGATTTCTTTGGGCAGACGGTCAGATGTCATGACCACTTGTTTGTTGTTTTGGTGTAAGGCATTGAAAGTATGGAAAAACTCTTCCTGCGTGCCCTCCCGGCCGGCTAGAAACTGAATGTCGTCAACCAACAAGACATCAACATTGCGATAAAGGGTTTTAAAAGAATCGGCCTTGCCTTGGGAAAGAGCTGACACGAATTCGTTAGTAAAGCGCTCTGATGTTACGTAAAGGATTTTAGCGTCGGGCGTACGCCTAAAAACGTCGTTGCCAACCGCCTGCATTAGGTGCGTTTTCCCCAAACCCACGCCCCCATAAATAAACAACGGATTATAAGCGGTGCCTGGTTTTTTGCTTACCGCAACGCTGGCGGCATGCGCCAGTTGATTGTGGGAACCCACGATAAAGGTGGTAAAGGTGTATTTGGGGTTGAGGTTTTGGCTATTTTCAGGCTTCTTTACGGAAGATCTGGTTATTTCGCGGGAAGCAGCCCCCTGCGGCTGGATAAACACGGGGCTTACGATCTGGTATTTTACTTCTTTTATTTCAGGAGCAATGGTTTTTAAGGCCTTGAGAATATCCTGGTGATATTTGTTTTGCAGCCACTCTTTGGTAAAGGCATTGGGAACGCCAATTACGATTCCCGTGTCAGACCGCTCAATTACCGAAGTATTTTTAAACCAAGTGGTAAAGTTTGCCTTAGAAAGCGTCAGTTCCAAATTTCCTAATATCGCTTGCCAGAGTTGTTGATTTGTCATACAAAACTTATTCTAACAGATAAGTTATCAACATGTAAACTGTAAAATAATGGCTTAGATAAGCCAAAGTTTGGCTATCGTGTGCATATAATGTGGAATAAGTGTTGTTAGGATGTCCAAGACGCGGACAAACAGCGGCAACAGTGACAAATTAAGCCAAATCTTTTATAATGATTCAGCATTATTTTTTAACCAAAGGCCGTATGCAGCCAACGTATCAACCAAAAAAATTGCACAGAAAGAGAGTCCATGGTTTTCGCAGGAGAATGAGTTCCAGAAACGGTCGGACTGTTTTGAAGCGCAGAAGAGCCAAGGGCCGCAGGCGTTTAACTATATAATGAGGCGGAAACTGGTTTTTCTTAAAACGTCACAGGATTTCAGCAAGCTTCGCTTCCCAGGACCCTCTTATTCCAGTCCTTTTTTGCGGATAAGGGTGGGGAGAAGCCACCAAAACAACCCCCGTTTTGGTTTTATTGTTCCTAAAAAAACCATAAGCCGGGTGGTGGACAGGAATCTTATTAAGCGCCGTCTGAAAAGCATTATTGCCCAAAGTCTTGAATATTTCAGACCAGTTGATATTTTAATCTTTCCCAGCCAGCAAGCAGTAAAAATCCAGTTTCGACAATTGGAAGAGCAGGCCTTAAGATTGTTTAAGAAAGCCGGAATATGGAAGCAATAAATATTATCAGCAAGGTTTTGGCTTGGCCGCTGGCGGCAGTGATTTTTTTGTATCAGAAAACTCTTTCGCCGGATCACGGACCGTTTTCTTTTTTGTTTCCATATGGTTATTGCAAATTTTACCCGAGCTGTTCCATGTTCTCGCGGGAAGTTTTGGAAACAGAAGGAATATTGGGGCTGCCCAAAATTATTAAGCGCCTTATTTCTTGCCGCCCATGATAGCTGAATTTTTTAGGAATATTTTTATTTTTCCCCTGCTCAATTTGCTGGTATTTTTTTATAATTTCATCCCTGATGTCGGCATTGTCATCATCCTCTTAACCGTTTTAATCAGGCTTCTGCTGCTGCCATCTTTTCATAAAGGGCTTAGGCACCAAAAGGAGTTGCAGGAGCTGCAGCCCAAGATGAATGAGATTAAGGAAAAATACAAGGACGATAAGGAGCGGCAAGCCAAGGCCTTGATGGAGCTGTATTCAGCTCACAAAGTCAACCCATTGAATTCTTGTTTGCCCATATTGATACAGCTGCCAATCCTAATCGCGCTTTATCAAGTTTTTATCAAAGCCTTAAACGGCCAGGAGCTAGAAGGCATCTATCCATTTATTACTAATCCCGGGGCAATTAATGCCATGTTTCTTGGCTTTCTTAATTTGGCGCAAAAAAATGTTTTTTTGGCAGCGCTTGCGGCAATTCTGCAGTTTATCCAAAGCAAGATGATGATGCCTAAAAAACAAACCCAAGATGCCGCGGGAAAAATGATGGCCATTCAAACCGTTTATGTTTTGCCAGCCCTGACTTTTGTTTTTGGCATCCAGTTTCCAGCGGGCCTAATGCTTTACTGGATTACTTCGACCTTATTCGGCATTGCCCAGCAATATTATTTTTTAAGACGAGAGGCCAAGCAGGTATTATATGGCAACAAGCAGTGAAATTCTTAAAAATAAGATCCAAGAGCTGTTGTCTTATATGGGTTTTGATTCCCAAATTTTTGAACGTGTCGAAGAGGGACGCACCGTGTTTAACATTAAAACTCATGATGCCCAGCTGTTGATAGGCAAACAGGGCGCCAACTTGGAGGCCTTGCAGCATATTTTGCGGCTTTTAACGAAAAAAAATTTAGAGGAGCAGTTTATGTTTGCCGTTGACATAGACGACTACAAAGACAAGCGCACCATATATTTGAAAGAGCTGGCGCGCAAAGCAGCCCACCAGGTTCGTTCATCTAAAAGAAGCGTTGGACTTGCCCCCATGCCCGCGTACGAGCGAAAGGTTGTGCATGATTATCTTTCATTGTATTCTGATATAGTTTCGGAAAGCATGGGGAGAGAGCCTATGCGCCGCATCGTCATCAAATATAAAGGTATGGCTAAATCAGAAGAACCCTTCCAGTTTATTGAGAATTCCTGATGTGCAAAACGGCCACTATAAACCAGAACAGGATGGATAGATCGTTTTTAAAGTAAGGGACGTCGACCAGGCCGTGCACCACCACAGCCAGCAAAAACATTGCCGCCGCAAGCTTAAGGGAAGCCGGGGCGATTTTATATTGCTTGAGGCTTAAAGATATAATGCCGAAGAAAGAAAGCAATCCCAAAAGCCCGAGCTCGAGCCAGAAATTAAGAAAAATGTTATGCGGATACAAAACGCCAAAAGCCTGAAATCCATGCAGTCCGTTGCCCAACAAAGGATTAGCCAAAACCGCACTTACCGCATACTGGTATAGTTCAATACGGGTCTGCGAAGAAGAGTCAGACAAGGAGAAACGTTGGCCCGGCTGCAGAAAAATAATGGCAGTAATAATGATTATCAAAACCGCAGCCGCGATTTTCCAGGAGAATTTTTTTCCAATAAGCACCGCAAGAACAGCCAAAACCGCCAGCCAAGCCCCGCGGGAAAAAGTTAAAGCCAAAGCTATCAATCCCAATCCCGTTGTCCAAACCAGCAGCTTACGGTTGATTAATGCGCTTTTGGAATAGATTAATGCAAGAAAAAAAGCAAGTAGAGGCCCAAGATATAAAGCTAAGGCGTTGGGATATTCAAATACGCTGACTATTCTTTTGACACCTTCGCCAAAACCCCAGAAGCGTAAGGGGAGGCCTAACAGCGTGACATACTGGATAAGGCCGAATAGACTGATGACTAATAACGATAACGATAACATGGTGAGAGGAAGCTTGAAGTCAGATTCTTTTTTGATAATCAAGACGCTGGCGTAAAAAAACAGCACAGGCTCAATGATGAAAGCCTTGAGTTGGCCTAAGGCTTTGATAGGTTCAGGTGAAACTAGAGTGGAAATTATTCCTGACAGCACAAACAGCAGGACGACTAAGTTTACAACCCCCAGTTTTTTTAAAGAACGGATTTGTTGGTAATGGCCGGCTAAGACAGACAACAAAAAAATTGCCAGAATAATTTCCAGCAGCGTGGTCGGCAGACCAAGGATTGTAAACCTGACTAAATAAGTCGGGAGCAGGGCAAGGACCAGGCCCAATCCCAATATCCATTTATTGGTTGGCATCGGCTGTGATATTGATTCTGATGCTGTTTTGGATTGAATCGCCATTAGGAAGCCTGACTATTGCGGTCAAGGTCTGCCAGCCGGGTTTGGCCGAATCAATCATGAAGCTGTAAGGCGGATTGATCCTAGAACCGATATACTCTCCTTCCAACATCAGCTCCACGGCCAAGACATCCAGGTTCCCCACGTCGATTTGGACTGTCAGCGGGAAACCGGTAATTTCTTGATTGTTAGCGGGAGTGAGAAAACGCACTTGTTTTTGCAAAAAATCGGCATTAACCGAACCGTCATCTTGTTCGGTAGGCGGGTAGTCGTAGCCGGCTGATCTGGCCCAGGCTTGGACCGGAGTTTCCCAATTAGGGTTGTCACGCATTTCAGAATGAATAACGGTATAGATTCGCGTTTCGACCAAGTCCGGCGGAGTTTTGTCATTGGCCAGCTTGCCGTTGAGTTTGTTGATTTTAACAGGAACGTGGACATCGTCAAAATCACGCGGAATGGCAAAACTGGCAAAGACTTCAGTCTTAGTGGAGGGAGTATATTCGGTCGGCAGTTTGCCGGAAACTGAATCAACCAAGATATGCTGAATGCCGGAAGGCTCCAAAAATTGCTCGGGTGGGGTATCTTTTAAAGTCTCGCGCATAAATTGATTCCAGATGGGAGCTGCTACCACCACCCCATCCGCCCCTTGGCGCATCAGGCTGCCGTCATTGTTCCCCGTCCACACGCCGGCCACGAGGGAAGGGGTGAATCCTACTGTCCAGCCGTCTTTCCAGCCCTGCGTAGTTCCGGTTTTGGCAGCCACTACCCGGTCTGGCAGAATCAACGATGATTTAGACCCAAAGATAAATGCCCGAGCATCGTTGTCAGCCATGATACTGACTACCTCATAAGCGATTTGCGGGTCCAAGGCTTCTTGCCCGCCGCTGTCCTTGTATTCCTCCAAGACCTTTCCTTTTTTATCCGTAACTTTAAGGACGGGGGTTGGTTCATATCGGATTCCTCCATAAGCAAACACGCCCATGGCGGAAGTGTGATCCAAGAGGGTAATTTCACAGCCGCCGAGCACCAAGGCCAGCCCGCACCGGTCAGTACTTAGATCAGATTTAATTCCCATGTCTTTGGCAGTATCAATGGCATCAGCAACACCCACTAAGGCCAAGGTTTTTACTGCCGGCACATTTAACGAGCCAGCCAGGGCTTTTCTCATGGAAAGCAGGCCATTACTTTGTCCGGTATAATTGGACGGAGCATATTCTTTGCCGCCATAAGTGCCAAAAACAGTCCGGACATCGATCAGCATAGTGGCTGGACTCATGCCTTCCTTGAAGGCCGCGGCATAAATATAAGGCTTGATGGATGATCCTGGCTGCCGTTCCCTTAGAGCTACGTTGACTTGCCCGTCATGCGCTTCATCAAAGTAGTCCCGGGAGCCGACCATAGCTAGGATTTGTCCGGTTTTGGGGTCGATGGCTACCAAAGCGGCATTGGAAGCCCGGTTGCGTTTCTCATTTCTTAAAACACCTTCGGCAACTGCCTTTTCGCCAATCTGCTGCATATTCCAATCAAGCGTGGTAATAACTTTTAGCCCGCCTTCTTCCAGAGTTTTTTCCCCATATTTTTCTGCCAGCAGGCCTTGCACGTAAAGCACGAAATGCGGAGCCAGGATGGCGTCTCTGATCTTGCTGAACGCGACTTTTTCGGCCTTTGCCTGATCCCTCTCTTCAGCCGAAATGTATTCTTCTCTTACCATTTCATCCAGCACAAAGTTTTTGCGGATGTCCAGCTTGTCACGGTTGGGGCCGTTGGGCGAGTAAAAGGTTGGAGCTTGGGGTAAGGCCGCTAAATATGCTGATTCGGCCAGAGTGAGGTCCCTGGCATTTTTATTAAAATAAGTTTGAGCCGCTGCTTGAATGCCGTAAGCATTCTGGCCATAGGGGATTTCGTTGAGGTAAAGATTTAAAATCTCGTCCTTAGTGAATTTTTGCTCCAACTGGATAGCCAGGATAACTTCTTTAATTTTTCTAGTAAATGTTTTTTCCCGGGTAAGAATCGCGTTGCGGACGAATTGTTGCGTGATAGTGGACCCTCCTTGTCCTGTTAGATTGCCACTGGTAATGTTTTTAAAGGCAGCCCGTAAGATTCCCTTCCAATCAACGCCTCTGTTGCGGTAAAAGTTTTTATCTTCCACGGCAATTGTGGCTTGCTTGACCGTATCAGGGATTTCACTAAAGTCGATGACTGTCCGCTTGGCCTCGCCGTGGATTTCGTAAAGCAGAGTGGTTTCATCCCGCGCATATATTTTGGTTGATTCCGCAACAATTCTGGTATTTAGCTTGGTGGGATCCGGCAGGGTTAAAGCGACCACAGCGAAAGTCAGGCTGCCGATAATGATGAAAGCCGCAGCAACAAAGAGCCCAGCCTTAATCAGTTTTCTAGCCAGATTTTTTTCCGCCTTGATTTTTCGCCAAACAAAAAGCGGAACCTCACTGACCGAGATTATGATGTTCTTAAAGCTTGTCCTGTTTCGCCGATTCCAGTTAGACTGGTAAAATTTCATGGTGATTTTAATTGTATCAAAAAATTGATATAATGTCCTTAAATATGAACCCACGCATAGAAGAACTTTGGACTCGAACGGTAGCAGAGATTATAGATGAGAAGCATCTTAGAAAGCAATTGGACTCTGGCCGCAAGCTTAGGGTTAAGCTTGGAATTGACCCTACCAGCCCCAATTTGCATATCGGCCGAGCAGTGGTTTTATGGAAGCTTCGGCAATTTCAGGAATTGGGGCACCAGGTCGTTTTTATTGTCGGTGATTTTACCGGTTTAGTGGGAGATACATCCGATAAGGATTCTGAACGGCCAATGATGTCCCTAGCCGAAGTAAAATCAAATATGAAAACTTATGCTGAGCAGGCGTTTAAGATTTTGGATCGAAAAAAAACCGAGATCCATTATAACTCTGAATGGCTTGCCAAACTGGGATTTGTCGAGATTGCCAAAATGGCCAGCTTGTTCGGCTTGCACGAATTTGAATCGCGCGAGATAGTTGCCAAGCGCTTGAAAGCCGGCAAAAGAGTTTCTTTTCATGAAATGATGTATCCGCTGATGCAAGGCTATGATTCTGTTGCAATCAAAGCCGACGTCGAACTCGGAGGCACTGATCAGCGGTTTAACCTTTTAGCTGGCCGGATCATTCAGCCCACGTATGGCCAAGAGCCGCAGGACATTGTCATGATGAACTTGCTGGAAGGCACAGACGGCCGCAAGATGTCATCATCCTGGGGCAATGTCATTAATTTGACTGATGAACCTAATGACATGTTCGGCAAAACCATGACGATTAATGATAAATTGATCGTTAAATATTTTGAATATGCCACTAGGCTGCCTATGGGAGAAATTGAAAAATATGTGAAAGAACTAAAAGCCGGGGTTAACCCCAGCCATATTAAGAAACGATTGGCGCGCGAATTGGTTACCATGTATCACGGCAAAAAAGCAGCAGACGCAGCCCAGAAAGAATTTGAGAAAGTGTTTAGCAAGAAAGAAAAACCGACCTCAATGCCGCAAATGAAAGTTAAGTCCCAGAATATCGTTGACCTTTTGGTGGAAACAAAAATGGCGCCAAGCAAAAGTGAAGCCCGCAGGTTGGTTCAGCAAAAAGCCGTCAAATACAATGATGAGGTAATTGATGAGTGGGATACAATGATCGATCTTCGAGACGGTGCGGTATTACAGTCAGGAAAAAGAAAATTTATTAAGCTCAAAAAGTAGCTGTTCTTTTTTATCGCCCGATTCCTGCCCAAGCAATGGCTGCCGCGTCGGCTGCGTCATCCGGGCGGGGAATTTTTTTTAGCTTCAAAAGCGTTTGAATCATTTTTTGCACCTGTCTTTTATCAGCCTTGCCATAGCCGGTAGCCGAGATTTTGACTTGCAGGGGCGTGACTTCAATCACTTTCAGATTGTATTCAGCAGCAGCAAGCAGGGCCACTCCTCGCGCTTGCCCAACGCTCATGGCAGTTTTGCTGTTAGCGGCAAAAAACAACGATTCAATGCATAGCACATCCGGTTTCCATTTTTTTATCAAACTCGTCAAATCTTTTTTTATTTCTAAAAGCCTGGTTGCATCAGCGATTTTCACCGGGGTGGTAATGCAGCCGCAGGCCAAAAGCCTGATTTTATTTTTGTCTTGCTGCAAGACTGCGTAACCAGTTCGGCCGATGCCAGGGTCAATGCCTAAAATGGTCATAAGTTTACATTGGAATAAACATTCACCACATCTTCATCGTCTTCCAAAGCTTCAATTAATGACCTAACATTTCCTTTTTCCGCTTCGGGGACTTCCAAAGATTGGGCAGGACGCATGATCAGTTCAGCACTTAAGATTTTAAGCTTCCTTTCCTCAATAAACCTTTTGATTTTTTCCAAGTCCATGGGCAAACTATAGATTTCAAATCCCTCCTCCGTTTCTTTCACATCTTCCACTCCCTGATCTATTAATTCGAGGTCCAGCCCTTCCATCCCAGGCTGTTTTTCAAGGAGAATCTGGCCCTTGGATTCAAACATCCAGGCAACCGACCCCTGCTCGCCCATTTTCCCATCGTGTCTGCTCAATAAGGCCCGGACATTGGCAGTGGTGCGGTTTTTGTTGTCCGTGACCGCCTTAACAATCAAAGCAGAACCAGCTGGCCCAAAACCTTCGTAAGTTACTGATTCAATAGCTTCTTTACCCTCGCCCAAGACTCGTTTGATGGCCCGTTCAATATTATCATTGGGCATGGCAGCTGCGCGTGCTTGCTCCAAAGCCTGACGTAGCTTGAAGTTAAATGAAGGATCTGAACCCCCTCCTTCTCGCACAGCTATCGTGATATTTTTTGCCAATTTTGTAAACAACTGTCCCCGCTTGGCGTCAGTCACCGCTTTTTGCCGCTTAATTGTCGCCCACTTGCTGTGTCCGCTCATTTGAATGAAATTAAGATTGTTATTTCGCCTTTTACATTATCACGCTTCAAAAGTTCGGTTGCCACTTCCACGGCTGTTCCCCGGATAAACTCCTCATATATTTTTGTCAGCTCTCTGGCAACCACTATTTTACTTTCCGGGAAATTTTTGGCAATTAGTTCGACTGTCTTTTTGATCCGGAAAGGAGAATCAAATCCAACTAAAGTACTCTCTGTGTCTTTGGCTAAACTTAAGATTTTACCAAGCGCTGTTTTTTTTCTTGGCAAAAAACCAACAAACAAAAAGCGGTCTGTAGGCAATCCGGAAGCGCTTAACGCTGCGGTTGCCGAGTCTGGCCCAGGAATTGGGACTACCTTGATCTCTTTTTCAACACACGCTCGAACCAGCCGAAAGCCCGGGTCGGAAATACCAGGGGTGCCGGCGTCGGTAATCAAAGCCCCATCGCCAGTTGATAGTTGAGAGATGATAGTTGGTAGAACCTTATGCTCATTGTGTTCGGCGAATTGAACAATTTTTTTGCTGGGGATTGCGTAGTGTTTTAAAAGCTTCAAACTGTTGCGGGGGTTTTCCGCAATGATAAAATCAGCAGCCTTCAGGATTTCTATGGCGCGTAGAGTAATATCTTGAAGATTGCCGATCGGAGTTGCAACAATATAAAGCATGATTAAAGAATTGTGGTTGAAGCAACCAGGTCTTTGTCGTCCAAGGTCATGATGCGCACTCCTTGAGTCGCACGGCCTAAAGTTGATATTTTGCCAACCGGTGTACGCAGGGTTTGCCCATTGCGCGAAACCACCACCAGATCTTTTTCCTGGCTTTTATCAATTACGTGTAGAGAGATGATTTTCCCGGTTTTCGGAGTCACTTTAAGAGTTTTAATGCCCGAACCACCGCGATGTTGGCGCTTGTAGAATTTAAGATCAGTTTTTTTGCCTAAGCCGTTTTCGGTCACGATCAAAAGCTGCAAGTTATCGAGCATGTCCTTTTTGTTCACCAAATCCATACTGATAATGCTGTCTCCTTTTTTAAGCCGCATCCCCCGGACCCCGGAAGCTGTTCGACCCATAGATCGGACATCCATTTCATCAAACCTAATAGCCTGGCCGTTGGCAGTGGATAGAATTATATCGTCGTTGCCGGTTGAGTATTTAACCCAGCGCAGCTCATCGTTACCCTTAAGCTTAATTACGATTAGTCCGGAGCGTCTGACACGGGCGAATTCTTCGATCGGCGTTTTTTTAATCAACCCGGCCTTGGTCGCCAGGACTAAATATTTGGCCGGCATTTTTTTGGAAATCGTCAAGACGCTTTTAACTGTCTCATCATTGGGCAAATCAAGGAAATTAACCAGCGCCTGCCCGCGAGCCACGCGTGAAGCTTCGGGCAGTTCATAGACTTTGGTTTGAAACACTCGGCCTTTGTTGGTAAAGAAGAGGATATCGTCATGGGTGTTGGTAGTCATTAACCACTCTACTACGTCTTCTTCTTTAGTGGTCATGCCAATGACACCTTTGCCCCACCGACCCTGGGTTTTGTATGTCTGCGGAGGCACTCGTTTGACGTAGCCGGACTTGGTAATGATCACTATGGCCTGCTCCTCGGGGATCAGATCCTCAATTTTAAATTCCCCAATCGGAGTTTTGACAAGCGTGGTTTTGCGCGGATTTCCATAGTGATCTTTCAGCTCCACTAATTCTTTCTTGATCACGTCCTTGATTTTTTTCTCGCTCTTAAGCAACGTCTCCAACTCCTCAATAAGCTTCTTTTTTTCCTTAAGTTCGTCATCAACTTTTTTACGCTCAAGTCCGGCCAGGGCTCGAAGCTGCATCTGCAGAATAGCTGTAGCCTGCTTCTCGGACAGTTTGAACTTGCTCATCAATTGGGCATGGGCCTCTTCTGTAGTATCTGATTTTTTGATAGTCGCAATAACTGCATCGATATGATCAAGCGCTTTTTTCAACCCTTCCAGGATATGTGCGCGTTCTTTGGCTTTTTCCAAATCGAATGCCGAGCGCCGGACGATGACCAACTTGCGGTGTTTGATGAAGTATTCAAGAATATTTTTGAGATTTAATACCTGCGGTTCAATTCCATCCACCAAAGCCAGCATGTTAACGTGAAATGTTTCCTGCAAGGAAGAATATTTAAATAGTTGGTTGAGAATTTTATTAGGAAGCCCTTCTTTCTTAAGCTCAATAACAATTCTTACCCCGTCCTTGTCTGATTCATCGCGCAGGTCTTTTATCCCTTCGATTCTTTTGTCGCGGACCAGATTTGCGAATTGTTCGAGCAAGGAAGCCTTGTTTACTCGGTAAGGAATTTCATTGATGATAATTTTATGCTGTCCTTTTTCTTCGATAATCTCGGTTTTGGCCCGCATAACCACAGGGCCTTTGCCAGTGGCATAGGTTTGCTTAATGGTATTCCAGTCATAAATAAAGCCGCCAGTCGGAAAATCCGGCCCCTTGATAAACTCTAGCAAATCTTCGGTGGTTGCTTCTGGTTCGTCTATTAGTTTAACTGTGGCGTCAACCACTTCATTCAAGTTATGAGGTGGAATGTCGGTGGCCATGCCTACCGCAATGCCTAATGTTCCGTTCAAAAGCAGGTTTGGCGCTTTGGCAGGCAGCACCATGGGTTCTTTGCGCGTGGTATCGTAGTTGTCCATCCAATCAACCGTATTTTTTTCAAGATCAGAAAGCATCTCCTCGGCCAGAGCTGTCATGCGCGCCTCGGTATAACGCATAGCCGCTGGCGCATCCCCATCCATGGAGCCAAAATTGCCCTGCCCATCAATCAGCTGATAGCGCATGGCAAAATCTTGGGCCAACCTTACTAGGGAATCATAAACCGCCACATCGCCATGCGGATGGTATTTGGCCAACACCTCGCCTACTACGGCCGCTGATTTGCGAAATTTGGCATTGCTTCTCAATCCCAGTTCCGACATGGCATACAGAATCCGGCGGTGCACTGGCTTAAGTCCATCGCGCACGTCGGGAAGCGCTCGCATCACAATTACGCTCATCGCATAGTCAAGATATGACTCCTCCATTTCTCGTTCAATTGCTCGATTGTTAACCTTGCCGATATCCATAGCTAGTTTCTTAATTCTTGGGCTTTCATAAGTTCGTCAAAGTCCAGAGAGATAGTTTCCTTGAAAATATTCTCCGGATGACTCTCAAAAAACAGCTGGTCAAATGTCAATTCTCCAATATCAGACAATGAACCGGTAAAAACTAAAATCCCAAATTCCTGGGTATGGGACAGGATTTTGGCCACGAACGGCTTATCCTGCCTGGTCAAAAGCTTAGCTGGCTTAATGCCGCTTTGGTCAAAGTTAAGATGGACGTCATTGATGGTTGAGAAATTCAAAATGTCACCAGTATCGTTGTTGACCGAAAAAAACAGCTTGGTAGTCTCCCCGCTGACTTCAGTTCGTTCAACAGAAATATACTTTTGTGCGATTTGAGTATTGTTGTTCTCTGTTTGTTGTTCCTGCCTGCTTGGAGCAATAATTGTAGACTTAAGTTCCATAAGCCAGATCCCGGCGAGCAATACTCCGGCAATGAGTGTGGTTAGCCAAAGAATCTTAACTCTTGTTTCATAGGGCTTGTTTTGAATTTGGGTTAAAAATCGTCTAAGTCCAGTCATCTTTGCGGAATCAGGGTAATTAATTGGGTCGTTTCTGAAGCCAAATCTTTCTTCTTGAGCGTTAGCTTATCCATTTCTTGGCGCTTGCCGCCCATTTCCTGCAGGAATTTATCTATTTTGTCCAGATTGACACTAACAACACCTGGGATTGTGTAAGAATGTGGAATGACAAAATAAGGCTCGAGCTGGGTGGCAATATTTACCTGTTTGCTTCCGACGGGGATTAAAACAATGTCAGCTCCCTCCAAAGCTTCTTTTTGGGCATCGGTGAGGTGGTCCGGTTGCCTAAATCCTAAGAAAGCAATTCGGATGTCATCAACTTCCAGACCATAAATAGTGGCTGAGGGAGTTTCTTTGCTTTCGGCAGCAACCCCCCTAACAAAGACCCCTCCAACATCATATTCGCCGCTTCCCGCAATCACGAAGGGAGCGCCGGAAATCGAGGTGAAGTTGTTGCTTAACGGATTGTTGGGATCAGAACAGACAATTATGTCCGCAGCCCCTCGGACAGGAGCAAGACCGGACTCTTTTCCAAATGGGTCAGTGATAATAGTTTTGTCCTTGCCAACAATTTTGAAACTTGAGAGCCCAAACCAGGTAATCGTCATGGATATATCTTACCAAAAATACTCTTGATTTTCAATGGATTTTGGCTTATAATTTTAGAGCTATGATAAAATCCGCAACTGTCAATCAAGACTTCCAAACCATGCAGGACCTGCTTTCGGCTGACGGGATTGAAATCAAAGTGCCTAAGGCCGGGGACATCCTGGAGGGGTTAGTTTTGTCTGTCGGCAAAAGTGAAGTTTATGTCGATATTGAAGGCTATGGTTTAGGGGTAGTCCGTGGCAGAGAACTGTTCGACGAATCAGTCAAACTAGGAAGTCTTAAGATTGGTGATAAAGTTTTTGCTTCTGTTGTGGAGCCGGAAAATAAGGATGGTAATATCGAAATGTCGTTTCGGCAGGCCGGTCAGGAGAAGGTCTGGCAGACCTTGGCAGAAAAGATGCGAGAGCGTGAAGTCATCAAGACCAAAATCCTAGAAGCCAATAAGGGAGGCTTGATGGTAGAAATCAATTCAGTCATAGGATTCTTGCCGGTCTCCCAGCTTTCTGCTGAACATTACCCGCGTGTTGAAGAGGGAGATAAAAATCGGATTCTGGAAGTGTTAAAAAGCTATGTCGGCTCGGTCTTTGATGTCATGATCATCACAGCCGACCCGGAAGCAGAAAAGCTGATTGTTTCGGAAAAAGCTGTATTTGAAGATGAATTGCGGGGCAAGATCAGCAAGCTTAAAATAGGGGACTTAGTTGAAGGGGAGGTTTCAGGGATAGTTGACTTTGGCATTTTTATGAAGTTTGGTGATGGCTTAGAGGGTTTGGTCCATATTTCCGAACTGGCTTGGAGCCGAATCGAACACCCCAAAGATTTATTTAAAGTCGGGCAGAAAGTAAAGGCTGCGATTATTTCCATTGACCGTGACCGCATCTCGCTTTCAATTAAGCGCTTGCAGCCTGATCCCTGGCTAGAATCGATCAAGAAGTATGAAGTCGGGCAGAAAGTCAAAGGCAAAGTTACCAAAATCATGCCTTTTGGCGCTTTTGTCGAACTTGATCCCGACATTTATGGATTGGTTCATTCGGTGGAGCTGTCCAACGAGGAGGTTTCTGATCCCGCCCAAATTGTTCAGATTGGCGAGGAGTATGAATTTAAAATTATATCGATTGAACCACAGGAACATCGCCTCGGGCTGTCACTTAGAGCTGTAACTAATCCTCAGCCTCAACCAGAAACTAGTGGAAACTAGTAGAAATTGATTGAAATTAGCTATGTGACAATAAATTTCTATAAATTTCAAAAGCCGCCGAAAGGCGGCTTTGTAGTTTCTACTAATTTCTAAACACTCTTTTCTAGCATAGTCAAGTAATCGTAAACGCTTTGGGTGTTTTCGACCCAATGATCTGCTGCCGGTTGTTTGTATAACCCATTCATTCGCTCAAAGCCCATTTGAGAATATTTGGTTGGCGAGTTTTTAGGATAGTTGTTCAAAAATTTATCCATTGTCTTAATGCCCTCGGAAAGATTGTCCCCAAGATCCCACAGATTTGCTCCACCCACCCCCCAGCAGTTGGCCTTGCTGGTAGGATATCTGCGGCAAAAAGAGCTTTCGGCATTCGCCAAAGCCACGATCTTTTTCCAGTTCTTAAGTTCCAGTAGTTGTGAGGAATAAGAAGCTAGCGGCGAGTTGTATTGGTTCAGATAGTTTTTTATTTTTTCTGAAAGCAGGAGCTTTTTTCTTAAGCTTGCTTCCAGCTGTTTTGTTTGGTAATCAAGCTGGGCTTGTCTTTCGGCTGTTGTCAAAAACTCTTTGTAATCTCCTATTTGGAAAACTAGAAGGGAGGGTTCTTTTTTTGTCGCAGCAAAAACTCCATGCGGGACTATCAGTGTGATTAAACTGATAAGGATTGTCAGTAGCCCTAGTTTCTGAACCGAAGAAAGTTTATCAAAAGAAGCTTTAAGTGGTTTGATTTTTTTGATGATGTCCATGAGGTGGGAAATACAGTTGCTAACTTAGCAATTTTAGCAGTAAGTGTCAATGTTAGCAGTGTGGATACCCAGTAATACAACTTCGATCGTTTTTGCAGTTTAAATGGTCTTATTATTAAACCTAAATTGACAGGAATGCTTTATTTTTAGTACAAACGTTAGTTTAGCAAAAACGAATAGACCATTTATCGAAGTTGATATACTGGGGATAGCCTGTGTGATACAAAAAGCGCATGAGCGCTTTGATTTTTTTGGTGCCCGGGGAGAGATTCGAACTCTCAAGCCCTTGCAGGCAACAGATTTTAAGTCTGTCGTGTATACCGTTCCACCACCCGGGCTTTTTGGAGGCGTGAACGGGAGTCGCACCCGTGTACGCGGTTTTGCAGACCGCTCCCTAAC
>JACQPC010000042.1 GCA_016207695.1 Candidatus Doudnabacteria bacterium
GATTAAATCTGATTGTGTAGCGGCCTCGACGGACTAATTGGTGCCTCTGCCCGGCTTGTGTCCCTTCGATTCGAGGAAGCGGTAAGTCTCTTCCATTGTGAATCGCATGACGGACGGCGCGATACCTTCCTGAGTGAGGAAACTCCAAAGCAGGTATTCGGCCTTCCGATATTCGTCGGAGCTCCAGCGTTCCGTTTCGGGCAGCTTCTGATATTTGAGCCAGACTTCCCGTAGCCGGGGGCCTTGTTCCGTGGCGTATTCCACGACTGCGTTGGTCAGCGATGGAGCGGCAATCGGCCCGTTGACTTCTTGCAGAAGCGGGTGATTGCGGTACAGTTCTCGGATGCTCTGAACCAGTTCGTAGACGTCACGGAAGTAAAGAACGTGGAGGCGGTAATCGGACACACCAACCCGTTCACGGTACTCGCACTGAGCTGGCTGGAGAAAGACATACAGCAGATTTACCAAGGCCGTTTCGAGCCAGTTCACCGTGTGGTTGATGTTGTTCACGACGTCCTTGCTCGTGATTCGGAGCTTCTCGAGGAGTTGCGGGTTCTCGATTGTGTCATTCTCCAGAACACGGGCTGCGGCATACCTCTGAAAGAGCGTGCAGAAGTCGTTCTGCAACGGCGGCACGGTCAGGTTCTTGGCGATCACTTCCAGGTCTGCGAATCGATCGAACTTGTCCTGCGCCACTGACGGCGACGCCATCAGGACCAGCAGAGCAAGCAACGCAGCAATGCGGTTCATTCAGTCCTCCTATCGAAACCGTTTTTTGGTTGTCGCGAAATGCGACAGTAAAAACCACCCCCGGGGAATGGGTTCAAATGGGGCGATTGGCTAGACGGAAAGTGCGGAGCATTTGGCGGTACGTGTGGTAGTTGGGTTGAGTGAGGGCTGAACCTCGAAACGCCACGAACGATATGGAGAACGTTTGCGGGCCGGCAACGACGTAAACTGTTTCTGATTCGCTTTTGCCAAAAGGATTTTGGGCCAGGCTTAGAAGCGCTCGGTGTCCATTCAGCAGAATCCTTTGCTGCCTCAACTTAGGGTTTAGATTTACCTCATTGCTAAGTTGAAGAAGTGAATCGTCAATTGTCCGGGCGCTTGGCCGGTTGAGTTGTTGGACTATAACCCACCCGTCATTATAATTTCCTGATGGGAAAAAATTGACGAATACTCCGGCTTCGGCCGGGTCTGGACAGCTGCGGCAACTGCTGATTCGCCACCCTGGTGGATAGCTGATTGACCATCCGGCGCGGTTGGTGAATACGGTCCAACCTGCCGGCGTTTGCCCCGTCCGGAAATAGACGGCGAGCATCACAACAAGAACGACAACGCTCCAAACACTAAGACGTCTCATGACTTCCTCCTGTCGAAACCGTTTCCGGTTGTCGCAAAATGCGATAACTTAGTATAACAAAAAAACTCGCCGAAGAAAACGGCGAGTCCGTGGACGTAGACGGAAGTTTTTGGTCAAAGTTCGCCAGCTAATCCTTGCATATAATTGCTTGTGGTTATATTATGTAGGCAGTTGATTAAAGGGTTTTATATTATGCGTGGAGAATATGGCCCAACCCCTGAGGAGATGGGTATAGCCCAAATAAGAGATCACCAACAGGGGGCGGGAGCGGAACGGTTAGAAGAAAAACGAAATCAATTTGAAGCGGCTTTTTTACCCAAATTTCGAGAAGCTGTAGCAGGAGATATTACTAGGCACATGGACCCAAAAGACCCTAGGACTGACCGGATGGTTCAAGAAATTCAGTCTGCCGACACAATTGTGCCCGTGATTACTTATGGAGATGATCCTGCGGAGAAGGGACGGATACGCAGTATAAATTATGGACTGAAATCTAATTCTGGGGAAGTTTTTAAACCAAATTCCGCTGTAACCACGAATACAGTTTTAGAAGTACAAAAAACCACTGGGGAAGAAGGGGCTTTGATGTTTCAAATAAGGATGCTGGAACAAGAAAAGGCGGTTGTTGATGCAGAAAGAGAGCGTTTTGCACAACAAGCATTACAAAATCAGCTAAAATTAGATCAAACTAATGAAAGAAATCGGACCGGAACCGTTGTCCGTTCGAGTGATGAAGCAAATAAATACGCACGTCTGAGAAATGAGGCTCGGAAACAAGAAGATTTTTGGCGTAGTCGGAATGGTGAGTTAGCTTTGCAAATTGATAGATTAAGAAGAGAGTTAGCAAAATCAAACCGGGCGAAAGCCGCTTAAGTTCAGAATTGCTTCCTAAAAAAAGCCGGAAGCCGCAAAATTAAATTCGGGTCAGGACAAATTCCAAGGTAATAATCTTTTTCAGAGATACTGGCAACCCCGGGAAAATCTCCCTTTTTGCCCATCATGTCGGATATAATCTGAAAGTGCAGATGAGGCGGCCATGAGCCGTTTTCATTTTGGCTTCCGAGTTTAGCTATTTGCTGGCCTGAACGTATGGTCTCGCTGGTTTTTAAATTGACCAAAGAAACTCGGCTCAAGTGCCCGTAAAGGGTGAAAAATTTCAGTCCCTGAAGTTCATGTTCGAGAATAATAGTGGGCCCATAGTCTCCCAAATGGTCGTTGTTCTGAAAACTATGAACTCTCCCGGGAAGCGGAGAAAACACGGGCGTTCCTTGCGGCACCCAGAGGTCCATGGCCAAATGAACGGAGCGCGGTTCTTGTTCATCGTTGAATAGCTGGCTGTGCCGGTACATTATTCTATCTTCTCCGTAGCCGCCCGCTCCATAAAC
>JACQPC010000044.1 GCA_016207695.1 Candidatus Doudnabacteria bacterium
GAGCAATTGGATCTGGCTGCCCAAACTTTGAAGCTTGAGCCGGACATTTTAAAGTTGCTTCAAAAACCCCAGCGGACCATCAATGTCTCTATTTCGATTCGCCTGGATGATGGCTCGCTTAAAGTGTTTGAAGGCTTCCGCGTGCAATACAACAATGCCCGCGGGCCTTACAAGGGCGGCTTGCGGTATCACCCGCAAGTGGATATGAATGAGATTAAGGCTCTGGCTTTTTGGATGGCAATCAAAAACGCGGTGGTCGGAATTCCTTACGGCGGCAGCAAGGGCGGCATTACTGTGGATCCCAAGAAACTTTCCAAAGCAGAACTTGAGCGCTTATCAAGAAGGTTTATTGATTTAATTTATAAAGATATTGGGCCTGATGTGGACGTGCCGGCGCCGGATGTCAATACAGATGCGGAGATTATGGGTTGGATGGTGGACGAATATTCCAAACTGGCGGGAAAGTGGACTCCGGCTGTGATTACTGGCAAGCCTTTGAGTTTGGGCGGCTCTCAAGGACGCGAAGAGGCTACTGGTTTTGGCGGGGTTACGATAATGCGAGATGCGGTTACTTTTTTTAAACTGAAAAAAAATGCCACTGTGGCGGTTCAGGGTTTTGGCAATGTAGGCTTTTACTTCGCAATGTTTGCCGCAGAGGCGGGATTTAAGGTGGCGGCAGTGTCTGATTCCAAGGGAGGCGTATATTCAGCCAAAGGCTTGGATGTCAAAAAAGTCCACGAATGGAAAATACAAACGGGAGTAGTGAAGGGTTATCCAGGCACTGTGGAGGTTACTAACGAAAAGTTGTTAGAATTACCCGTTGATGTATTGGTGCCGGCGGCTTTGGAAAACCAGATCCATGAGAAAAATGCCAGAAAAATCAAAGCCAAACTGATTGTCGAAATGGCCAATGGCCCGACCACTCCGGAAGCGGATAAAATTTTGAACCGCAGGAAAATCCCGGTCATTCCGGATGTTCTTGCCAATTCCGGCGGGGTGGCCACCTCATATCTGGAATGGTCGCAGAATCTTTCCGGCCAGTATCTCTCGGAATCCGAGGTCTTGAAAAAACTTGAGCAATTTATGCAAACCGCTTGGAAAAACGTGGTGACTGCCCAGAAGGAGTTTGACACGAGTTTTCGCAATGCGGCTTTTATCTTGGCAATCCGCCGAATTGCCGAAGCAATTAAAAACAGAGGAGTTTAAATGAAAGCGAAAGTCATTTTAAGCCTGGCCGTAATTTTGGTCATTGCGGCAGCGCTCGTGTGGAAAACTAAAAAAAATGAGCCTAAGCCGGAGACTGCTTTAAGCTCTACCCAGCAGGCCGGAGTGATGATGACGACCAGCGGCTTTGAGCCTGCCGAGCTGAAAATAAAAAATGGCACCACAGTGACCTTTTTAAACCAGGATTCCAAGCCGAGATGGCCAGCCTCCGCCCCGCATCCCACGCACACTGATTACCCGGAGTTTGACCCTAAGCAAGCATTGACTTCAGGGCAGAGCTGGTCGTTCACTTTCGAGGAAGCAGGAGAGTGGAGGTATCACGACCACTTAAATCCAACCGTTAAAGGAACTATTACTGTTGAGTAGCCCGCTCAACATAGGTGGCTGACCTAGTATCCACTCTCACAAAGTCGCCTTCCTTGATGAATAAGGGCACGTTGACCGTAAGACCGGTTTCCAATTTGGCCGGCTTTGATCCGCCCGTGGCAGTATCACCTTTAACTCCTGGCGCTGTTTCTACCACCTTCAAATCGATTTTTACCGGCAGATCCAAACCAATCGGCCGGTCCTCGAAAAAAATAATCAAAGTGTCGGTGCCTTCCTTCAAATATCTGAGCTGGTCAGCCACCAGCTGTTTTGGCAAGACAATGGTTTCATAGCTTTCCGGGTCCATGAAAGAAGCACCGGAATCATCAGAATAAAGAAACTGCATTTTTTTCTTGATGATGTCCGCGCCTTCCACTTTTTCGCCATACTTAAACGAATATTCCATAACTTTGCCGGTGATGAGGTTGCGCATTTTGGTTTGGATCACGGGTTTTCTTTGTGCGGTGCGCATAAAATTAGACCAGATTATTTGATATGGCTGGTCTTGGTATTTTATTATCACACCTGTGCTTTTGAGATCGGAGAAATCGAGAACACTCATAAGAATTATCAATAATCAATTTACGAATTATCAATTAATTTTCAATTAGCAATTGATCAATGATCATTAATTGAAAATTGATAACTGATAAATTGAAAATTA
>JACQPC010000043.1 GCA_016207695.1 Candidatus Doudnabacteria bacterium
GAAGTCCGGTATTTATAGTTTATAGAAAGAAAAATGAAAATTGACATCAAAGGCACAAATTTGGAGCTGACCGAGGCGCTGAAAAATTATGTCCAGGAGAAGATCGGCCGCCTCGAGCATTATTTCGAGGAAATTCTTGTCGCCCGCGTGGAACTGGAGCAGTCTGCCCACCACCAAAAAGGTTTTTTTCGTTGTGAGGTAAATCTTGACGTGCCGCAGAAACATGTGTTGCGCGCGGAGAGCACGGAGGCGGATATGTACGCGGCCATAGATAGTGTTGAGAATAAGCTGCGCGAGCAGATTGAGAAGATGAAAAGCCAGCAGCGGAGCCGCGATCGACGCCTCGCGCGCTATATGAAGTCAGTCTTTGCCTGGCGGCCGAAATATTGGAGAAAATAATGAGCAATCTGCCAACACTGGAGTTCATCCTCCGGAATTACAAAAATTTCAATTCCCGCGCCTTGCGGGATTCCGTTTTGGCTTATATCCGTCATATGGTAAAGGGCGGGAAGATGCTTTGGACGCTGGCCGGCGCAATGTCGTCCGCGCAACTCGGCATCACGCTCGCGCCCGCTATCCGAGCGGGGCTCGTTCACGCGATTTCTTCGACTGGCGCCAACCTTGAAGAATCGCTTTTCCGACTCGTGGCGCATGATAGCTACAAGGATTTTCCGGATTATCGCTATTTTAGCAAAGAAGATGACGTACAGATTCTGGCCAACAGGGCGCGTCGCGTGACTGATACGAGTATTCCGGAAGATGAGGCCTTTCGCGCAGTTGAAAAATATATATTGCCAATGTGGGTGGAAGCTACTCAAAATGGCACGCGCAAGTTCTGGCACGAATACTTTTACGAACTGGTCCTGAAGTTGGATAATAGATTATTCGAGGGTAATCCAGAAGAGTGCTGGCTGCTTGAGGCGGCAAAACAAAATTTACCAATAATCGTGCCCGGCTACGAGGATTCCACATTCGGCAATATTTTTGCCTCTCACGTAAAAACTGGCGAGTGCAGCGCCTCGATCGTAAAATCGGGAATTGAATATATGACTGAATTTTATGACCAATACCGAAAACTATCTCGAGGCCAGGGGATAGGATTTTTCCAGATCGGCGGCGGGATAGCCGGAGATTTCCCGATTTGCGTCGTGCCCTCGATCAAATACGACCTGCAAGAGGCAGTGAGGCCCTGGGCTTATTTCTGCCAAATTTCGGATTCAACAACGTCTTACGGTTCATATTCAGGTGCTACGCCAAACGAGAAAATTACCTGGGACAAACTCACCAAAGATACGCCAATGTTTATCATTGAGTCCGACGCGACCATCGTGGCGCCGCTCATGCTGGAAGCCCTGCTTGAATACAAAGCCGATCCTGGTAACGCGGTTAAAACAATAAAAAGTTTTATGAAATGAGCTTTGGGGGAGCATAATTTTTTTGAGGTTTTATGCGTTTTACATATATTGTGCGAATGTGGTATTATGTTAAATATGACAGGAAACCTCGGTAATTAAATTTCCCCTCCCCCGTTATGAGTCCTTCCAGACGTCGCCAAATACCAATAATCAAACAGATTGCTCCTTTTTTAGATTACTGCGAGATTGAAAAAGGACTGTCGAATAATACCCAAAAAAACTATTGGCAGTACCTGCGTTTGTTTGTTGGATGGTTAAAGAAGACGGGACGTGAGAAATTGCTTCCTCGTGAATTCACTGCGCAGCATATTTGGGATTATCGGTTATATCTTGCGCGCAAATACAAAACCCCAGCCGGCAATTATTTGGGGAAAAAATCGCAAAACTATTATCTTATCGCGCTCCGCGCATTATTAGCGTACTTTGCTGAGCATGATATTGAATCCCTTCCTTCATCCAAAATAAAATTGGCGAAACAAAAAAACGACGCAAGTATTTCTTTTTTGGAAATACACGAGGTAGAAAAGATATTAAAAGTCCCTGATACTAGAACGCAAACCGGCCTGCGAGACCGTGCCGTCATGGAAGTCTTTTTTTCTTCCGGTATGCGACTCTCGGAACTCGTATCACTGAACGTCGGTCAGATGTCGTTTCTGAGAGATGAGGATTCAAAAAAAACTTTTGAACTGCCCATAGTCGGTAAGGGAAAATATGTGAGAACGGTTTTCATTTCGCCACGGGCCTCCAGGTGGTTGCGCACCTATCTCGCCCAAAGGGTGGATGATGATAATGCCCTATTTATTAATTTTCGATCAAAAAATCCCGAATACAAGCGGTTGTCGACACGGCACATCCAGATGATGATATCCAAATATGCGAGTTTGGCTGGTCTTTCCAAAAAAGTGACCCCGCACACATTTCGTCACACATACGCAACGGATTTACTCTCCCATGGGGCTGATTTGCGAAGCGTGCAAGAATTGTTAGGGCATAAGAATGTCGCAACTACGCAGGTGTATACTCACGTCACAAACAGACGACTTCGAGATGTCCATGAGAAATTCCATGGAGGGGGCGCTATTTCAGAAAATTCATCGGATTATACGTATAGCCGTAAGGGATTTGGTAAGGGCCGTAAGTTGATTCGTAAGCCCCGGTTTTGATGTCAAAGCCGTCCTCGTCAAAAACCGTGAAATGGAGATGGTAGCCGCGCTCCGGGCCGTATAAGAGCCGAGTCGTGTTGCCAGTGTTGCCCTCGTAGCCGATCAAATCCCCGGCTCTTACGGCTTGCCCTTCACTTACAACAAAATTTCGAATGTGCGCGTAGAGCGTGTAAATATTATTGACCTGGCCATTCTTGGCGAGCGTGTGTTTGATTACCACCCAATTGCCGTAAGCAGCGCGGCCCGTGCCAGTGGCGTAAACCACGCCATCGCCGGCTGCGTAAATTCTTGTGCCGGCCGGTGCGGCAATGTCAAGGCCGTTGTGAAAACTGTAGCCGAGCGCCGTAAAGCCAGTATTGCCGTAGCTCTGCGTCAGGATGCCCGACATTGGCCAGCGCAGGAGGCCCTCCACGGGCGGCAGGGTTTTATCGCCGCGCGCGCGACGGACGCTCACCTCGAGCTCGAAAATCTCCCGGCTGATCTGTTCTTCTTTGATCGCCACCTGGTTTAGCAAACCCTGGTAGAGTTTTTCCTGACCGCGGGTCTCGGCGAGAATGGCCTGCTTGCCGGCGCGCTGCGCGGCGAGCGAATTTTGTGCCTGATCCAGCTCGGTTTTGAGCTCGGTCTGTTTGGCCAGTTCGGTCTCGAGTTCAATTTTTTTCTGCTCCAGCGCCGCCTTCAGTTCGCGAATTGTTTCGATCAATTCCCGATCCTTATCCTGCAAACTCACCGCGTATTGAACCTGATCGAGAAACTGCGAAAAGGTATCATTGCCGAGCGTCATCTCGAGCGGCGAGATCGAGTCATATTCGTTGATGAGGCGCAGCGTTTCGGCCAGCAGCGCTTTTTGCTTTTCCAATTCCTCTTCCTTTTTTTTGATCTCGATTTCCGTTTCCAGAATTTGCCGGTTGGAAAGCTCAATTTGCGCGTTCACGGCCTGAATTTGCACCTCCAGCTGCCGGATCTGCAGATCATAGAGCGCGATCTCGTTTTGCAGTGAGGCGGCCTGCTTTTTGCGTTTGGCAATTTCATTCTGGAGGTCCTGGATCTGCCCCTGCAGCAGCTGCAGCTCCTGCTGTTTTTCGTTGATATTGTTTTGCAGCTCGTCAGCCGGCATGGCGGCCCTGGAGAAACCAAAAACCAGCGATAGCATTAAAATCGCTGGCAGCGGAGACCGTCTCAAAAAATTGGGTTTATTGTGTTTTTGTGTTTGGAACATCAAAGATAATTATATCAGTTTTGGTCGAGTTTGGCAATAGCTTTTTCAATCCGTTCATTAATAATATCACTTCCGTTTGGAAGCGTGGAAAGGACTTCCAAAATATCAAACGGCCCTGGAGAATTTTTGAGTCCGGAAAGCGCCACGCGCAGCGGCCAGAGTATGCTTCCCTTGTCCCTCTCCCCTAC
>JACQPC010000045.1 GCA_016207695.1 Candidatus Doudnabacteria bacterium
GCATAAGGCCTGGATTATAGCGGATTTGGAAACCAAAGAAGAAGCCATGAGGATTGTCCCTCTGGAATACAGGAAACAGGCTAAAATTGTCCGCCTGGAAAAGTTTTCAATGGATGATTATGATAAAAAACTCGCAGTGCATCATGAGTGAGTAATGTTCCGGCCAAAGAATATCCAGGGCATTTATCTGTATTTAGTATTCGGCAACACTCTGGCCGCTTCTTTTATTTGGGGCATCAACACGCTTTTTCTTCTGGACGCAGGCTTAAGCAACTTTCAAGCTTTTTTGGCCAACGGCTTTTTTACTTTGGGCATGGTCATGTTTGAAGTGCCTACTGGAGTGGTGGCCGACACTTTTGGCCGAAGAACTTCTTATCTTTTGGGAGCTTTCACCTTGGCCGTTTCCACGGCTTTATATTTGCTGATGTGGCAGATTCACGGGCCTTTTTGGGGCTGGGCTGTATCTTCCATTCTTTTGGGTTTGGGTTTTACTTTTTTTTCCGGGGCTTTGGAAGCTTGGTTGGTTGATGCCTTGAAAGCGACAAACTTCGAAGGCAGTTTGGACAGCGTGTTTGCAAAAGGCCAAATTGCCGGAGGGTCAGCCATGCTTATCGGTTCCATTGCCGGCGGGATTATCGCCCAACTGACCAATTTGGGAGTTCCATACATCATACGAGCGGCAGTGCTGCTGTTGAATTTTGCGACTGCATTCTTTTTTATGAAAGACTTAGGGTTTATTCCCAAAAAGGGTGAGCGGCCATTTACGGAAATGAAAAAAGTATTTAAGGCTTCCATAGATCACGGCTTCAAAAATCCTCCTGTGCGCTGGGTCATGCTGGCTGCACCATTCACGGTCGGTGTGAGTTTTTACATCTTTTACGCCTTGCAGCCATTCCTACTTGAGTTGTATGGAGACCCAAAAGCTTATTGGATTGCCGGCCTTGTCGCCGCCATTGCGGCCTCGGCCCAGATTGCGGGAGGGGTAGTGGGGCCTTGGATTAAAAGAATGTTCAACAAAAGGACGACGGCCCTGATTGTCTGCACTTTTTTAACCGGATTAATTTTAGTTGGGGTTTCAACGGCCCAAAATTTCTGGCTGGCTTTGATTCTAATATTTATATGGGGATTGTTTTTTGCCTCATTTACGCCTATCCGGCAAACGTATCTGAATGGCATTATTCCATCGGAGCAGCGAGCAACTGTGCTTTCGTTTGACTCGCTGATGGGCTCAAGCGGAGGAATAGTTATCCAGCCTGTGCTTGGCAAGGCTGCAGATGTCTGGGGTTATGCGACTTCCTATGCGCTATCTTCGCTGTTTCAGTTCGCTGCCTTGCCTTTCTTGTTTCTTGCCAAAAGAACTAAAGCAGAATCAGATTAAACTATTGACTATTAAAAATTCACGGATTAGAATATATTTACTTAAGGGCGGCTGAAAGGCCGCTTTTGTGTTTTGTATTAATTCAGATTAAAATTTCCCTCCCCTTGAAAGGGGAGATCTAATCTGAAGACCAATGCCTAATCCTATGTTTAATCAGATAAATGAGCCGATTGAGGTCATAACCAGATTTTCGGAGAACGAACTTATCCCTGTTAAGTTTTTGTGGCAGGGAAGGGAGTTTATTGTCCAGAAAATCAATTTGGCTTATGCGGACTGGGAAGGACGGAGTAAGATTTACTATTTTGCAGTGTCGGATTCTGTGAACTACTTTAAATTGAGATTTGATACGGAGAAGCTAAGCTGGACTTTGTTGGAGAGCTACACAGAATAAGAAATCCGAAATCCGAATATCGAAATCCTAAACAAATCCAAATGACCAAAATATTAAATCCAAAACCTGTTTAGAACATTTGATATTTGGATTTAGATATTGTTTCGAATTTAGTGCTTCGTGCTTCGAATTTAAAATTATGGACTTCCCGAAAATTATCTTAATTGACATGAACTCCTTTTTTGCCTCTGTTGAACAGCAGGCCAATCCTTTTTTGCGGGGCAAACCGGTGGGGGTAGTTGCTTCCATGCACGAAACCAGTTGCCTTATAGCCACTTCCAAAGAGGCCAAGAAACTTGGGATCAAGACAGGCACACTGACCTACAAGGCGAAGAAGATTTACCCAAAGATTATTTTGCTTAAAGCCGAGCCAGAAAAATATCGCGAGATTAATCGCAGACTGGTGAAGATTTTCCGCGACTATACGGATCGGGTGGAGGTGTATAGCATTGATGAGGCGTTTTTGCAGTTAAATCCTAATATCGAATATCTAAATCCTAAACAATATCAAAATCCAAAGCACAAAATTCAAAACAGTTTTGAGCATTTCAATTTAGAAAATTCGAATTTGTTTAGTGCTTCGGATTTAGGATTTCGGATTTCCCAACCTCTTCTCGTGGCCGTAGAAATAAAACGGAGAATACGAGAAGAGGTTGGCGAGTGGCTCACGTGCTCGGTGGGGATTGCGGCCAATAAGTTTATGGCCAAACTGGCTTGCGATTTGCAAAAACCCGACGGGTTATCCATAGTTTGGCGCCAAAACCTGCCCGAGATTTATAAAACCAAAAGATTGCGGGATTTGTGGGGGATTAGTCGGGGATGGGAGGGGAGGTTTCTGAAGTTGGGGATCAGAAGCCCGCTGCAGCTTTTGGGCTATCCGGAGCAGAATTTGATCAGTCTTTTTGGCAAACCGGGATATTATTTATGGGAGAGGGTGAATGGGCTGGAAAAGGATAATATTAAGCCTTCAGTTTACCCACCCTCTCTGTCGCCTTCGGCGACATCTCCCCCGCAAGCGGGGGAGAATCAATCTGAAGAAACTCAAATCAAGTCCTTTGGCCATAC
>JACQPC010000046.1 GCA_016207695.1 Candidatus Doudnabacteria bacterium
GCAATATCTATACCGTCTAACATCGCAGAAGGTTGGTCAAGAAATAGAAACCTTGAATTCATCAGATTTTTAGAAATAGCTTATTCTTCAGCATGCGAATTGGAAACTCAACTATTAATAAGCAAGGATCAGTATTCTGCGGTTGATTACGAGTCAGCCGAGAAGCATCTTTTGGAAGTAAAGAAGATGCTTTTTGGTTTGATTTTAAGTAAAAAACCTAAATCTGCTTACTGATTACTGTTTTCTGTTTACTATGCAAAGCAATCTCACTCAAGAATCTTGGGATGAAAAAGTAATTGAGCTTGGAGGCTCGATTTTGCAATCATGGATCTGGGCCGAGTTTCAGGAGTCATTGGGCTATAAGATTCATCGTTTTTCTGGGCAATCATATGCGGCTTTGGCTGTAGAACTGCCGCTACCAATGGGAAAAAAATATATTTACTGCCCAAAAGGGCCCCTCGGCGATGCATTGGGTTGTTTGCCGGAGCTCAAAAAATTGAGCCAGGATTCAGTAGTTATTTTTGCCCGGCTTGAGCCGCAAAAAGAAATAGACTTGCCCAGGGCCGCGCATGAAGTTCAGCCGCATCTTGTTTGGATGTTGGACCTAAATAAAACCGAAGAGGAGCTTTTGATCGGTATGAAACCTAAGACCCGATATAATATTAATCTTGCCCAAAGAAAGGGTGTGAGGGTGAGAGAAGGTGACAGAGCTGACTTAATTCAGCTTTGGCAGATGATGCTGGAAACCGCGAGCCGCAACAAGTTTAGGCTTTATCCGCAGAACTATTATTTTAAAATGTGGGAAGTATTGTCTGCCACCTATCTTAAGGTCTTGATAGCTGAATATAACGGCAGACCTTTGGCAGGAATGCTGCTTGCTATTTTTGGCGACAGTGCAGCGTACTTGCACGGCGGGTCATCCGCAAACCATAAGGAAGCTATGGCGCCTTATTTACTGCATTGGGAAGCAATCAAGCTGGCGAAGAATAGCGGGTTAAAGTTTTATGATTTTGGCGGCATTGCCGGAACAGATCAAACACATCACGCTTGGGCGGGCATTTCGAGGTTCAAAAAAGGATTTGGCGGATTTGAAGTTGACTCTCCCGGCGCTTTTGATCTGGTATTTTCCCCAATTTGGTATAATGTCTATAAGCAAGCAAGGCTTGTAAGAAAGCTTATCCGTTAGATTTCTATGCAATACAAAATTGCCGTGTCTGGCTCTGCGTCAAATAACTGTTCCCCCGGCGCGTTCCGGAAAGCCTACGAAGTGGGCAGGCAAATCGCTTTGCAGGGTGCGGTCCTTTTGACAGGTGCGACTATCGGCATCCCGGCCTGGGCCACGAGGGGCGCTAAGTCAGCGGGAGGAATTTCCATTGGCCTTTCCCCAGCCGTATCCAAGCAGTCCCATATAAAAACCTACCATTTGCCGGTGAAATATATGGACTTGATTATCTATACTGGGTTTGATTATTCCGGACGCAACATGCTGATGACTCGGGCTTCAGACGCGGTGATCATAATTTGCGGCCGGATTGGAACATTAAATGAATTTACTACGGCTTTTGAGGAAAAGCGCGTAGTCGGGGTGCTTACGGGCACAGGAGGCACGGAAGGGGAAATTGATGATATTCTTAAGGTTGCCAAGCGCGGTAAAAAATATATTGTGTTTGACTCCGATCCTGCCCACTTAGTTACTAAGGTCATCAAGTTGGTTCGCCACAATGAGCGGTCAAAGTCAACTATTATGCATAAAGAGATCGCCTAGATGATTTTATATTTAGACACCGTTGAACACAACAGGGTGATGGTTGCCGTGATTGGCAAAAATCGGGTTGTGAGAGTAACAAAACAGTCGGATTATGATTTGTCTAAAAATTTTTTAAGCCTTATCCAGGACGCGCTTAAGAAAGCTAAAATAAAGATTGTTGACTTGGAGGCGATTGCCGTGGTTACAGGCCCAGGGCTGTTTAGCCGGCTGCGCACCAGCATTGTGGTGGCCAATGCATTGGCTTATGCCTTAGGGCTTAAGGTGATTCCGCTGTCAGTCAAGGATAAACTAAATTATGCTTTGCTAGTCAGCAGAAAACGATTAGCCCAGGTTATACCCAAATACGGCAAACCTCCTAATATTACGCGTTCGACTTGACAAGATCTCACATTTGATTAAGATAGAAGTGTGATACTCAACTTAATAAGCTTATAGCTGATTTCGGCTCTTTTTGCATTTGGGCAAAAAGAGGGATTATTTTTATGTCTGCAAAAGGAAAAACCGCGAATTTAAGCCTAAATTTGACAAAAAAAGAACCGGGGCGGGGAAGCCGCAAGTTTTTTACATCCTTTAGAGAAGTTATGGACATGCCCCGTTTGATTGAGGTGCAGCTGTCTTCCTATAAGTGGTTTTTGGAAAAAGGTCTGCGCGAATTATTCGACGAAATCAACTCCATCAAAGATTTTACCGGCAAAAACCTTGAATTATTTTTTCAAGACTACTATTTGGATAAGCCGAAATATGATGAAAAAACCGCCAAAGAGCGCAATACCACTTACGAAGCCCCGCTTTACGTTTCGGTTAAGCTGGTCAATAAGGTTATCAACAAAACCAAAACCCAGGATGTTTACTTGGGTGATTTTCCC
>JACQPC010000047.1 GCA_016207695.1 Candidatus Doudnabacteria bacterium
AAATTATACTTTTCAATTTGGCAAAGAAAACCCGTAGCGCGCTATTGTCTATACCATAAATATCAAGATGAGGAAAAATCTTTTTCAATCTTAACGACAATGTTCCGCGAGCACAACCTAAATCATAAAAAATTTTGGCGCCTGGGTTATGTTTTTGTATTATAGCAGCCAATGCTTTTGTTGCTCGCTTACTCGTAGTCAGATCGTGTCCTCTAATTAAGGAATCCAGTGCTAAGGCAAGAACTAGCGGCAATATGAGAAAAAGCAAAACAAAAGTTAAAAAAATCATCAGATCGAGAAGTCCTTTTTGGTGTCCCCAGCAGGAGTTGAATCCCGTACTAGAACTTCGTTCAGTACGGGACAGGCCTGCATCTCAAATTTGGCGCGTCTAGCAGGACTCGAACCTGCGACCTTCTCCTCCGGAGGGAGACGCTCTAATCCACTGAGCTATAGACGCATGGCGCTTTACTTGCCCCGTACTCAACGCGAAAGCGTTGTAGTTCGGGGTCGATTAAGCTATGGGGACAAATTCTTGCATTCTAGACAGAATGCAAGAAAATTACTTTCTGGCTCTATTTTTTATCGGCATTAGATACTTGCGCGGGTCGGAATCAAGGTCTAAGTAATGATCAACCAGTTCGCGCATTTTGGACGAAGTGCTTTTGCCAAAGCTGACTAACTCTACTCGCACGCCTTGGATTTGTAAATACTCAAGCAACGGAATGTAATCGCCGTCGCCGGAAGCCAAGGACACCACGTCGAGTTTGGGAAGCAGCTTGATGATGTCCATGACAATTCCCACGTCCCAGTCACCCTTTTTAGTCCCGCCGTAAAAAGTCTGCAAATCCTTAAGCTTGACTTCAAATCCGGCCTTTCTCAAGGCATCAAAAAAGCTTTGTTCTTCCGGCATATCAGCCCTGATTCCATATGCGATGGCCCGAACCATCGGGCGTTCTCCCACCGCATCTTTCAAAACGCTGTTGAAATTGACCCGCGCATTGTAAACATTACGCGCAGTGTAATATAAATTTTGTATGTCTACAAAAAGACCTACTCTTTGTTCTGCTTTTGCCATATTATAATAATTTCTCTGGTAACTCCTCGACCTTTGATGTTTCCGAAACTTGCAAGCCATGGGCGCTTTCTATCTTAGAGGCCAGCTTGCGGAAATCTTCGTTGATTGAATCTGTGGTATTTTTAGCGTTTGTGACATGTTTTGTCAAAACTGCTAAGTTGCCGCCGAACTTATCGGATTCTTGCTTGATTGCAGCAATAATTCGCTGCAACTGCTTGGCCATTTCATTAATCTGGCTTCCTTTGAGGCTATTATTGATAATAGTGAGATAATGATAAAAAGAATTAGGGGAGGTGATTAAAACCTTGCGGCTTCGAGCATAATCCTGGACTTCCTGCTCATTTACAATCTCTTGAAAAATCGATTCCATAGGCACATACATCAATGCGAAATCCATGGTTCCTTCATGCGGCAGTATGTATTTTTTGGCAATGGCATCCACATGTTTTTTGACGTCCTTAAAAAATGCCTTTCGGAAAACCAGCTGGTCTTCTTCCTTTTCCGATTTAACCATGGCGCGGAAGTTTTCCAAGGGAAACTTGGAGTCAATGCAAAGCAGCTCTTTATTGATGCGAATAATGCAGTCCACGACTTCTCCGGACTGGAAGCGATATTGCGTTGTAAAGTGCTGGGATGGCAGAACTTGCTTAATTAGCATTTCCAAAGATTCTTCGCCCATGCCGCCGCGAAGCTTGGGACCCTTGAGCAGATCCTGGACATCCTTCATTGAGCGGCCAATCTCTTGCATTCCACCCAATTCTTTGGTTAATGCCCCTATAACTTTCCCGGCGTTGTCTAACCGCTCCCCAATAGCTCTATTGGTTAAATCAATGCTTTTTTGCATGCTCTCACGGGTTGATTCGGTTCCAGCTTTAATCTCTTTCATCCATTCCGTCATGACTTTCAGTGCATCGTCGTCTTTGGGCTTTTGGCGTATAAAATAAATTACAGCCGCAAAACCAGCAATCAGCACGCCGATTATTAAGTAAACTTGGTTTTCCATGGCTTGATTATATCAGACATTCATGCTACAATCTACTCGCTACAGGATTTCGATTCCGAGGTGACATAGGAAATCCGAGACCTGTTTTTAAATTGACGCGGGGTAGAGAAATGGCATCTCGCAAGGCTCATAACCTTGAGATTGTGGGTTCGA
>JACQPC010000049.1 GCA_016207695.1 Candidatus Doudnabacteria bacterium
AATTCAAAAGTCAAAATGCAAAATGCAAAATGACAATGCAAAATTTAAAATTATTCTTTTTGCATTTTTAATTACATTTTGATTTTTGGTCTTTGATTTTTGCATTACCTCGCGTACTCGATAACTCTTGTTTCCCGAATAACCATGACTTTTATTTCTCCGGGGTATTTTAAATCCTGCTCGATTTTGTTGGCAATGTCCCGCGCCAGCTTGGTGGCTGACCAATCGTCAACTTTACCAGGCGAAACAAATACTCGAATTTCACGGCCGGCCTGAATAGCATAGACTTTTTCTACTCCTGCAAATCCTGTGGCTAAATTTTCCAATTCCTCAAGTCTTTGGATGTATTGCTCATAGGTGTCGCGCCGAGCGCCCGGACGACTTCCAGAAATATTGTCAGCCGCGTCAACGATTGCTGCCTCAATGGAAGTATATTCCACGTCGCCATGGTGGGCTTCAATCGCGTTGATGATTTTTTCCGGCAAATTGAACTTTTTGGCAATCTGTTTGCCGATCTCCACGTGCGTTCCTTCCATGTCCTGATCCAAAGCCTTGCCGACATCGTGCAAAAGTGCCCCCTTCTTAACTGTGGCCACATCCGCCCCCAGCTCCTCGGCGATCAAAGCTGCCAACTTGGCCATCTCCACCGAATGTTTAAGGACATTCTGGCCGTAGCTAGTCCGGAACTTAAGCCGGCCGATCAGCTGCACCAGTTTGGGAGGAAAATCGGCAATGCCCAGTTCATAAACCGCCGCCTCCCCGGCCTCCTTGATCATTTCCGCCACTTCTTTCTTGGCTTTTTCTGTGGCTTCCTCAATTTTAGCTGGATGGATCCGCCCATCGGCAATAAGTTTCTCCAAGGCAATTTTGGCAATATGCCGCCTGACCGAATTAAATCCGGAAATTACCACGGTATCTGGAGTATCATCGACAATCACCTCAACACCCAACATCTGTTCAAAAGTCCTAATATTGCGCCCTTCCTTGCCGATGATCCGCCCCTTCATCTCTTCGTTGGGCAGCGAAACCGTTGTGGTTGTGGTTTCGCTGGTAACTTCTGAAGCGCATCGCTGGATGGCCATAGCCACTATTTCTTTTGCCTTTTTGTCAGCGTCCTCGCGCGCATTGCCAACTAGTTTGCGTGTCAAAGAGGCTAGTTCTTCCTTCATGCTCTTTTCCTGGGCATCCATTAAAACTTTGCGCGCTTCTTCCGTTGTTAAACCGCTGATTTTCTGCAATTGCTCAAGCTGACGCTGCTTGAGTTCTCGCATTTCATCTTGCGTCTTGATGATTTCTTCTTTTTTCTTAGCAATCTCGGTTTTGAGGTTTTCGGCTTCAGTCATCTTACGCTCCAAATCCGATTCTTTTTTAGTCAAGCGCTCCTCAACTTTGATAATCTGGTTTCTAAACTCCTGCTCGCTTTTTTTGGCCGCGTCAACCACTTCGATAGCTTTGGCCTTAGCCTCAAGCAATATCTCTTTTTCCTTTGTTTTGGCATCCTCCAAGGTTTTAGCTGCCTTAGCTTCAGCCGAATCAACTTGGCTGGCTATTTGTGCCTTCCTGGTGTAGTAACCTACGGCTAACCCTGCAATCGCAGCCCCAATAATCCATAAAATTGACATATCTAAATTCTCCAATCTTCATTGGCTTGCACCTTGGTTTTATATTGTTCGTTGAAGTTTCAAATACGCAAAAACTCCCCTTTGGGAGGAATGTCTGCGTAATTCAATTGAGTTAAAAATTCAAAATCCACGAAAATAACCTACTAAGATGCAGTCAAGAAGTTAAAATCACTTGAATTGGCCCCATCATGGGCTAAACCCAATATAACACAATTGACGTCCATGTCAACCAGGGTTATGATTTGTCTATGAAACATACACTGCCACAACTCAACTATGCCTATAACGCCTTGGAGTCTTACATTGATGCTAAAACCATGGAAATCCACCACACCAAACATCACCAGGCATATATTGACAAGCTCAATGCGGCTCTGGAGAAATATCCGGACCTTCAAGATAAGCCAGTCGAAGATCTGCTGAAGAATCTCAATTCCCTTAAAGTAGACGACGCTGACCGAACAGCCATCCGAAACCACGGCGGCGGGCATATCAATCACTCGCTATTTTGGAAACTCCTTGACCCCGCCAATCAAAAAGACGAAGCCTTAGCTGACGAGATCAAAAATACCTTTGGTTCGGTAGAAGATTTCAAAAAACAATTTACTGATGCCGCCACCAAACTCTTTGGCTCTGGTTGGGTTTGGCTGGCGCGCGATGAACAAGATAAACTGCATATGCATTCAATGCCAAACCAAGACTCTCCTTACCTGCATGGTCATACTCCGATAATCGGCCTGGATGTCTGGGAACACGCCTACTATCTTAAATATCAGAATAGGCGCCCAGAGTATATAGAAAATTGGTGGAACATCCTCAAATTTATCTAAAAAATATAAGACAAAAAGAAAACCGTCTTAAGCTGTGCCTAAGGCGGCCTCTGGTTATCCAAAGTCAACCAGGAAACTCTTGCGGCGCGGTGGCGTTCGCCGTTTGCGGCGAGACTCCCCCTGGAACTTGCGTTCCTAAAATGTTCCGCGCTCCTGACCCAAAGCCGATATGATGGCGCGGGTCCCGAAGAACGTGACGGAGAACAGCACAACGTTGAAGATAATCCTCCGGCGAAGCCGTACATCTGGACTTCCCAGCAGTTCCTCGCCCTCAGGATTTATGCGGATCTGCACAGGGACCCCGCGCGCCCGACTCAAGAGCGCCTCAATCTGCACTTTTGCTCGCCCATCCAAGGCGAGATAGAACGCTCCGCGATCGGCCACTCGGTTTTCAAGAATCTGGCGCACCTTCACGGGGCGCATCCATAGCCGAGAACGGGAGCGGGAGAGCAACTCCCGCGCATCATTGATGCCATTGTCTTCCATGATCAATGGAATGACGCGCTCCCAAAAACGAGGATGATGGGAGAAGGTCGGACCACCTCGATAGGAGATTGACTGGACGAAATACTCCTTCAAGGCGCCTCCGAGGGACTGGCCGGGTGCTGGTTCAAGTCCGACCAACTCAAATGGCACTTCCTCAAGATTGAGGAACGCGGGCGGCCGGGCGAACGGGCGGGAACGCGGCAGTCCGGGCCGCATCACCTGACCGGATGCAACTGGCGCCCCAAGCCAGGTGACGGCAAAGAAGACGGCCAGCGCCTTCGGTACGCCCGAATTCACATAATGCAGCATTCTTCCCTCCCTTTCTTTTCACTGAAAATCAAAGCAACTTGCGTGCTGCCTGACTTTAGAGGATACCATAAATCCAATCCTAGGTAAATGCAATTTAGTCATCTAAAATATAACCATAGAAACGCAGCAATTAACCCCACTTCTATGAAATCACAACAAGCGGCCCGATTACATCGCCGCTTGGTGGACTGTGCTAAAATTGATATATAAGGATTGACAACTGGATTTTCGGAAACTAGAATAAAAGTCCTGAATTAACTGGCGGCAGAAAGAAATATGAAAATGCCAAAAAAAGTCACTACTGAAGATTTGGCCAGAATGATGGCTAAGGGCTTTGAGGAAATGGCAACAAAGGAAAATCTCAAGGCTGCAAAAAATGAATTATCGCATGAGATATCGGGGATTAAGCAGGACCTGGAAGCCATTGAGCTTCGCATCGGCCATCTGGCTTACGCGTTTGAGGTCAAGGACTTAAAAAGACGGATGGCCATTGTTGAACGCAAGATTGGAGTAAAATAATCTTAAGAAATCTAAAGGCTCAACCGCGGTTGAGCCTTTAAAAAACCGCCAGAAACGGCGGTTTTATTATTCGCGGACTCTGGCTTCTTGTCCTTGTCTTGTGTAGTAAATCTTGGCTTTTCTTGCTGGGGTTGCTTTAACGACTTCAATTTTCTCGATGCTTGGGGAATGAATGGGGAAGATGCGCTCCACTCCGATGCCGGACGAAATTTTGCGCACCGTCACTGTGCCAGAAATTCCTTTGCCGCCCTTGGTGCCAAGCACGATGCCTTCGAAGACCTGAATACGTTCTTTCTCTTTGCCTTCCGGGCTGATATCCTTGATTTTCTGATACACGCGCACAGTGTAGCCTGATTTAAGCTTGGGCACTTGCTTGAGTTGATCTTCTTTAAGTGTTTGCACTATCATATTTAATTCCTATATTATCTAAAACTTGTCTTAAATCTTGCGGCAATTCTGAGAACAGTTCAATGACCGATCCATCAAGAAGTTTAAACTTTAACCGATAAGCGTGCAGGAATTGTCTGTCAATTAACTCTGATTTTTTGCCGTAAACCGCATCGCCTACTATTGGATGCCCAACATGCGCCAGGTGCGCCCGAATCTGATGCGTGCGGCCTGTATGCAATTTTACACGAAGCAGAGAGAATTGTCTAGAAGGGTCAGATGCGAGCAGATTATATTCTGTCACTGCCTCTTTGCCGCTGCCAACCCTCATTTTATGCTTCAACGGGACTTTTTCTAATGGTGCATTGATGACTTCATACATCTTAGGCACGCCGTGCACCAATGCCAGATACTCTTTTTCAACATTCCGAGTTTGAAAAAGATTTTTTAAGTATTCCAAAACCTGTTGATTTCTAGCCACAACTATAAGGCCTGAAGTATCTTCATCCAAACGATGCACTATACCTGGCCGGTGCGGATCACCGACACTTTTGATTTCAGGATACTTGGACAGCAAAGCGTTGGCCAAAGTTTCGTCTAAATTACCAGCGCCCGGATGCACCACTAATCCTGCCGGTTTATCAATCACTGCTAGATCCCTATTTTCAAAAACTACTTTAAGTTCAAAATCAAAGGGCTTTAAATCTTCTTTCTTTATTTCCGGCATCTTAACCATATCATCTGCCTCAACCTGAAAATCCGGTTCCATAACTTTTCTGTCGTTAACCGAAACCAAGCCATCTTTGATGGCTTTTTGTATTTTACCTCGCGAAACTTCTTTGTGCTTTTGAGCTAAAAATTTATCGAGACGCATAAAACAGATTGCTTCGTCGGCTTCGCCTCCTCGCAAATGCGCATCTGCGAGCGATTAGCGAAGCAGTCTATCTTAATAAATCCGGGCGGCGTTTACGGGTTCGCTTTAGGGCTTGTTGTTTGCGCCAAACCTCAACTTTTTTGTGATTGCCAGAAAGCAAAACCTTGGGGACTTTCATGCCTTTATAATTTTCCGGCCGGGTGTATTGTGGATATTCTAAAAGCCCGTCGGAAAAACTTTCATTCACCGTCGATTCAAATTTGCCAACAACTCCTGGAACTAAGCGGGCGACTGTATCCAAAACCGCCATAGCTGGGATTTCACCGCCGGTTAAAACATAATCACCAATCGAGATTTCCATGTCCACGAGTTTTCTAATGCGTTCGTCAAAACCTTCATAACGCCCACAAATAAGTATTAGGGTTTTGTAGTCAGCCAATTTATTGACTAATTTCTGGTTAAATACTTGCCCTTGCGGAGTTAATAAAATAACTTTTGATTTTTGACTTTTGATTTTTGATTTTAGCGCGGTCAAAGCTCTATCCATAACATCCGCGCGCATCACCATCCCCACCCCACCGCCATAAGGCCGATCATCCAAGGTCTTATGAGCATCCTTGGCCCAATCGCGCAAATTACGAACTTCTATCTTGATTAATTTTTTGCTTAGTGCGCGCTTAATCAAGCTTATGTCGAAATAAGATTTGAACGCTTCTGGAAATAAGGTTAGGATGATAAACCTCATGAAGTATCGATTCGAATATACGAATTTACTAATGATACTAATAACTAAAGCTTTGGGGATTTGTATAATTAGTATTCATTAGTATATTAGCATCGCTACCAAAAACCCCGGGATTAACCGGGGCTTTTTGTTTAGAGTTTAAACTCGTCTATGTCCGAGGCTAACTCTTTTTCGGAAGAAGTCTCGCGATTCTTGCGATAACCTTCGGGCTCGTAGATCTTGAGGTTCACCCGGGACTTTCTCTTGGCCCCCACCACCCGAAGCAAAGTTCGAATGGATTTGGCTGTCTGTCCCTGGCGGCCGATAACCTGGCCCATGTCCTCGGGATGAAGGTGAAGAGTGATCAGCACTCCCATCTCATCCACCGTGCGCTCGCTTTTAACATCTTCCGGATGGTCAACCAAAGCTCTCACGACGTATTCCACAAACTCTTGGTCTTGTTCCTGCGCCATGTATTTATGCTTTAAAAATACTGCTTGCCTGATAAGCTGTAGTTCGACCTGGTTTTTAGCTTTTCAGTAAAGATAGTTTAACTAAGCTGAAACTAGGTGTCAACCTTCGTCTCTGCAGCCGGGGCGGGAGCGATTTCTGCCGGTACAGCAACCTGTTTTTTCTTCGGCCTCCAGGCTTTTATTTTTTTGTCAGGAATAAATTGCTTGTCAACGAAAAGGTTATGAACAGTTGGAGAAAGTTGGATGTGCTTTGAAAGCCAATACTCCAACCTTTCCTTATTCCTTATTCCTAATTCCTTATTCCTAGGATTATAGTGACCCAGCACTTCCAAAAATTTCTTACTGGCCGCTCGCTGGGCTTGCGCCAAAACAATCCGGAAAGCCGGTCGGTTCTTTGTTCCTGTTCTTTGTAGTCTAATAGTCAGCATAATTTGCCTGCAAAGTATAACAAAAATTACGACTTGCGGTCAATGCTCGTAATGTGCCGTTTGATCCACCAGATTATAACAATAACTATAACAATAACAATGACCGCGTCAAAACGCCGAAAGTAATTTTCCAGCTGCTGCCAATTCTCGCCCAACTTCATGCCCAGCCAGGCCAGAAGATATGACCAAATAATGGAACCCACAAAAGTATAAACGACAAATGAGCCAAAAGGAACTTTCCCAATTCCGGCGGGGATGGAGATAAATGTCCGGACAACGGGCAGAAGACGGCCAATAAACGTGGAGAGCTTGCCGAATCTTTGAAAAAATCTTTCGGTCAGACGCAGATCATGTTCGCTGATCAATACATATCTGCCATATTTGATGATTAACGGCCGCCCGCCATAATAGCCCAAAGCGTAAGTGACGATTGAGCCGATGACTGAGCCTGTTGCCCCCGCCAGCGCCAGACCAAAGAGCGTAAATCTTCCGCTCTCTACCAAAAATCCGGCAAACGGCATGATGATTTCCGAAGGCAGCGGTATAGCAGCCGATTCTATAGCCATGAGCAAAGCCACCCCGAAGTATCCGAGACTGGAGATAGTTTGGGTGATGAAGTTTGTAATTGTGAAAACTAAATCTGTAAACATGGTTATAAATTCGAAGCACGAAGCACTAAATTCGAAACAATATCTAAACTCAAATGTTCAAATGTTCTAAACCTTGGTTTTGGATTTTGGATTTTTGTCATTTGAAT
>JACQPC010000050.1 GCA_016207695.1 Candidatus Doudnabacteria bacterium
GCTCATCGTCGGCGGCGACAAAACTTTAATCGGGGAGGATGATGGAAAAGTCAATATTCTGCTTCTGGGCATGGGAGGCCCTGGGCATGATGGGCCACTGCTTACGGATACCATGATCGTAGCCAGTTTTAATACGGATACCAAAGAAGTGGTCTTAATTTCCATCCCGCGCGACTTTGTCGTTTTGCTTGCCGACCAAGGTTTTCGAAAAATCAACTCCGCCTATGCCTACGCTGAATTAGCCGAGCCCGGCAGCGGCGGGATAGTGGCGGCAGCCGCGGTTGAAAAAATCACCGGCCTCACAATCCCTTACTATGCTTCCATAGACTTCAAGGGTTTTGTAAAAGCCGTTGACCATGTGGGCGGCGTTGACGTAACAATTGACCGAACTTTTACCGATACGCAGTATCCGGATGAAAAAAACTGGTATCTGGAGCCTGTGACCTTTAGGGCCGGGCCGGAGCTTATGACCGGACAACGAGCGCTTATCTTCGCGCGAAGCCGCCACGGCACTAATAACGAAGGTTCAGACTTCGCCAGATCTGAACGCCAGAAAAAAATTATTCTGGCCTTCAAAGATAAAGTTGCCAAACTTAACCTTTCTGACTTAAAAACTCTAAATAATCTGCTGAATGACTTCACAGAAAATTTCCGCACCAATCTTGAGCCTTATGAAATCAAGCGTCTGGCTGAACTTACCAGCAATATCCAGTCTGACAGCGTTTATTCCCTGTCTTTGGCCCCCCAAGGAAACCTAATTTGCGATGGCGTCATCGGCGAATACGAAAATCGCGCCTATGTCATCCAGCCGTGCGAAGGAAAAACTTTATCCGATATCCACGAATTTCTATCCGACGTTGTGTTGGTAGCCAAACTTAAAAAAGAAGAGGCCAAAATTGAAATTCAGAACTCCACGGGCAAAGCTTATGTGCTTGATTCCTGGCGGGCCCTGCAAACCGCAGGCTTCGACATCACAATTAAATCCTTCCAAAGCCGCACGCCATATGACCGAACTATCCTTTATGACAACTCCGGCGGCCAAAAGCCAAAAACATTGGAATACCTTCAAAACAACTTCAACTTTACCAAAGCAGACATTCCCTATTCACAATCGACTGCCGATTTTGTGATCATTCTTGGAAAAGACGCATTGTAAGTATCGATGCTAATATACGAATAATACTAATTATACTAATCAGGAACTCTTAAGCTATAGCTATTTGTATCATTAGTAAATTAGTATATTCGTATCGATACTTTCTATGAGCATACCTATTGTAGCAATCATTGGCCTTCCAAACACCGGCAAATCCACGTTCTTCAACAAAGTCCTGGGGATGCGCAAAGCCTTAACATATCCGGAAGCTGGCACTACGCGGGACCGCCACTTTGGGTTGACCAGCTGGAACGGCCTTGATTTTTATTTGGTCGATACAGCGGGAATTGTGCAAAAGCCTGGCTCTGAACTGGAAAAAAATGTCCAGAAACAAACCGCTATTGCAAAAGAGGAGGCGGATCTGATTTTGCTGGTGGTAGACGGCAAGACCAGCCCTGGCAACCAGGATTTCGCCATCGCCGCAGACCTCAAGAGGTCAAAAAAACCCCAGCTTCTGGTGGCCAACAAAATTGATGTCCGAAACGCAAAGACCGAAAGCCTAGCAAGCGAGTATGTAAAACTGGGACTTGGCAAGCCTTTTTTGATCTCTTCAGTCAACGGCTCCGGCATTGGAGATCTTTTGGACGCCATAGTGGAAAAACTAAGAGAGGAAATAGTAAATAGTAAACAGGAAATAGAGAAAGACCGGATCAAAATTGCTTTTTTGGGAAAGCCGAATGTCGGCAAGTCTTCGCTGATCAATGCCCTGCTTAAATCCGAAAGGCTGCTGGTGCACGAGAAAGCAGGCACGACTCGTTCAGCAGTGGATATTCCTTTTGAATACCGGGAACAAAAATTTCTCTTAATCGATACGGCGGGGATCAAAAAAAAATGGAAACAGGAAGCGGATGTAGAAACCGCCGCGGCTTTCCAGTCGCTGCGCGTGCTTAATCAAACAGATGTCGCATTATTTGTGCTCGATGCCTCTGTTGCGCTTGATGCAGCTGATCAAGCCATTGCTGCCCAAATCGTGGAGGCAAATAAAAGCGCAGTTGTAGTCGTGAATAAGACTGACCTACTAACCAAAGAAGAACAAAAAAAACTACTCGACCGCCTGCCGGATTATTTCTCGCAATTGTGGTGGGCGCCGGTAGTGCTGGCCGCGGCACTTCAAAAAACCAATCTTGATATCATGCTTAAGCTGGCGATTGACGTTTACAACCAGGCGCAAAAACAAATATCACAGGAAGAACTGGATGATTTCCTGGAAAAAATCCTGGAAACAAGCATGCCTGGTAAAATGTTCGATCAAAAAGCGCCAAAATTGTATAATATAAAACAGGTCGGGACCAAGCCGCCGACTTTCAAATTCATCGTCAATTTTCCAGCGGCTGTGGCACCTGCTTGGAAAAAAATATTTGAAAAACAGTTTCGGCTCAAGTTTGGTTTTGAAGGAACGCCAATTATTATCAATTATGTCAAACGGCAATAACATGCATCTTATCGTGGGTCTTGGAAATCCAGGCAGGCAATACGAAGCTACTCGGCACAACTTGGGCTTTCGCGTTTTGGACTTGCTGGCCGGCTCCGAAAAATGGGAAACTAAATACGACAGCCAGTACATCAAGCTTGAGGATGTGATTTTGGCTAAACCGCAAACATTCATGAACAAAAGCGGCGAGGCAGTTAAAGAAATCCTAAAATACTATCCAGCAGCCCAGCTGGTTGTGATTCATGATGATTTGGATTTGCCGCTGGGCAGCATTCGGGTTCAAAAAGAGGCTTCATCCGCCGGCCACAACGGAGTGCAGTCAATCATCGACGAGTTGGGCACAAAAGACTTTGCGCGAATCAGGCTGGGAATCGAAGACAAAGAAGTTTTGGAAAAATTCACCCCGGAAGAGGAAAATCTTGTAAAAGAAGTTTTAATAAAAGCCAAAGACGCGGTTGAAACAATAATGTCCGAAGGACTGGAAATCGCCCAAAGCAAGTTTAATGGCTAAGCCAAAAATAGCAAGAGCCTTGCGCGACGACGAGTGGGAGACGACGACGCAAGGCTCTTTTTTTCTTTGATTTTTTCGAGGTTCATGCTGGGTAATGAACCCCGATCCACCAAAGGACGAGGTGGATAAGAGAGGGAGGTTGAGGACCCATGGACGCGAGCTATTTTCTCGGAAACAGCTCGTTCATTGCTTGCCATGGCGTGATGCGCCTTTCCTTGAGACGCCATAGCAGTTCGACTTGTCCGGCGGGAAGATCGGGAGGAGTGTCATCCTTCCGTTCTTGATCCAGCCGGCGGATTACCCGGACTTCTTCTCGCAGCATGGAACGGCCGATGTGATTGTTTCTGGAACCCATCGGTCCTCCTATGACTCGCAGTGGATGCGGTGGAGCTGGCTCCTCTGCGCTTGCGTGGAGGGCAGCTTAGCGGGGGGAGCGGGATCTGCCTCGTGTTCGCGATCGATCATGCGATCCACGATGGCTAGCACCTGCTCCTCGTCTGTGAGTTCGTCCGGCATCAACCCAGGAATTGGGTCAGCTGCTAGACGAGAGTGGAACCTGGACGCCCTTTGGGTCATCTTACACCTCCGAGGGGTGAGATCGGACAAGCACCATGCTCATCCGGTTAGTGGCCGAAACCGACAGCGATGTTATCGAGGAAAGCCATGATCATGTTGTAGACGATGGCGAGAAGCCGCCGAATGATCAGGCATATCCCGACAACCATTGCAACGATGAGCAACGGTATTACCACCCAGGCCAGCGCGTGAAACATATTCGCGTAGCCGACCAGATAGCCGGTCCAGGCATACATGCCCAGGACGAACGCGACGTTGAACAGCGTAAGGGCCTTCATGACAGCCATCCGAGCTCGGCCAGGAAGCCGATCACGAACGGGCCGAGGGTCGTGATGATAACCAGGGCCCAAACGAAATACATCGCGAAATCCGTAGAACGATCTCTGGTCGTAACCATGATATACTCTCCTCTCTTTCAATCCTCCTTCGTTGACGAAACGTGCCAACGAAAATGCACCAAGCCCTGGATAAACCATGTTCACCCAAAGCCCGACGCACTCTTTCTTCCTTCTTTCTCTTTTTGTAAAACTCGGGACGGCGGCAAAACTAGCGTTCGCAGACCGGTCTAGCCGGTCGAGATGCAGCTGCGAAAATTGGCTCAATGCCAATTTTCGACAGCGGTAGTTTTGCTGTCCGGCCCGGGTTTTACCATCCTTGACCCTACCTACGAGCGCCAGGCAAAAACGGAAAACCATTTCGGCCTGAACTTATGGTTACTGGCACGCAATAGGAGGGATGCTGCATGCTTTCGCCGCTGCGTAGATAGGGCTAAGGACACTAATAACTATAACTTTGACGATGACGATGACCTGGCTTATTATTAAGGAACTCGATAGCTTAACAAAAAAATCCTCCCGTGTCAATCCTAGACGAAACAAATAAAATTTTCGCCAATGCCCTAAATCTTCTGCCGGAACTGGGACCAGCCAGGCTTTTTAAGCTGTTAAACTACTTTGGCGACTATCAAACAGCCTGGAAAGCCAACGGACGCCAATATCAGTCAGCCGGCCTTGACCCCAAAACTGTTTCCCTAATTATACCAAAAAAACCGCAAATAAATCCAGAGCGCGAATGGGATAAGCTTAAGCAAAAACAAATTGCGGTTATCTTGCTGTCTGACGCCGAATATCCACCGTTGCTTAAGGAAATTCCCTCACCGCCACCCATCCTCTATATCCGCGGCAGCATGCAGGCGCTTAAAAAAGATATGCTGGCCGTGGTCGGCAGCCGGAAGATGACGCTTTACGGCCGCCAAGCAATCAATGAGCTAGCTCCTCCCATTGTAAACAGCGGACTTGCGATTGCCTCCGGTTTGGCGTTTGGGGTGGATGCGGAGGCTTTGTCTTCCTGCATCAATGCCCAAGGCACGCCGATCGCAGTGCTGGCGTCATCCGTGGATGATCGAAGCATTTCTCCCAAAGCCAATTTTTTGCTGGCGCAAAAAATCATCAAATCAGGATGTCTTGTTTCCGAGTATCCGCTCGGCACCCAAGTTTATAAAACGAATTTTCCCCAGCGCAACCGGATCATTTCCGGGATGAGCATCGGGACTTTGGTGGTGGAAGCGGATCTGGAAAGCGGGGCTTTGATCACGGCTAATTACGCTTTGGAGCAAAACCGCGAAGTTTTTGCCTTGCCCGGGAGTATTTTTTCCGAGGTCAGCCGGGGAACCAATAAACTTATAAAAAGTGGCGCGAAACTTGTGGCTTCATATCAAGATATTCTCGAAGAGCTTAATATATCCGCAGAAATGGCTGCTAACCATGAGAACTTTGAGGAAACGCCTGATGAGGAGGTTTTACTTTCAAGCTTGTCGCGCAATCCTATGCATATAGATGACTTGATCCTGGCGGTTAAAATGGCTCCGGCCGCCGTCAACTCCGCCTTAACGCTGTTGGAACTTAAAGGCCGCGTGAAAAACCTCGGCGGCGCTAAGTATGTCAAAATCAGGTAATAAAAATCTGCGCAATGCTGAATTCAATTCAGCATCTCAGCAAAGAGACCCTGAATCCCCTGAACTTGATTCAGGGTCAGGGCTGCGTGTATTAATTCTGCTAAGTCTTATTGTCATTGTCACCATTATTCTCACAGTTTTACCCAAAACAAAAAAATCTCAAGCGCCAACAAACTCTCAACCCACTACAACCTACAACCTACCAACTACAACCTTGTTCTTTGCCGGCGACATCATGCTTTCCCGCAATGTCCATGACAAAATGACAAAAGCCGACAACTTCACTCTGCCATTTCTAAATATTAAAGATCAAGCCAGTAATGCTGACATAAGCTTTGCCAATCTGGAATCTCCCTTCAACGATACAGGCTCGCATTTTGTTCCGAATAGTTTGGTTTTTAACGCTGACCCAAAGAGCGTTGACGGGCTTAGACTTGCTGGCTTTGATGTTTTAGGAACAGCTAACAACCATAGCTTTGACCAAGGCGAGCAGGGACTTTATTACACCCTGGCCTTGCTTAAGCAAAACAGCATTGCGGCTGTGGGTACTACGACTAGCTGCCACGACGGCGTTATAATAAAGAAAAATCAGATCAAGTTCGGTTTCTTGGCTTATTCTTATGCCGCTTTTAATGACGGCGGGAAAAAATCTGATTCTTTGGTCTGCAATTGGAGCGACTCAACGCAAGTTCAGACCGACATCAAATCCCTTAAATCACAAGCTGACTTTGTCATTGTCTCTGCGCATATGGGCACAGAATATAAGCGCGAGCCTGATGAAATAAACGTTGGAAACGCCCGGACAGCGATTGACGCTGGCGCTGATCTACTCATCGGCCATCACCCGCACTGGATCCAGACGATTGAAGAATACAAGGGCAGGTATATTTTTTACTCTTTGGGTAATTTTGTGTTTGACCAGATGTGGAGTCAGGATACCAGAGAAGGACTAACGATCTTGGTTACTTTGGAAAGTAATTCTTCTGTCCATCCCGCACTTGATGCGGGATCTAACCAAAGCAAGATCCCCGCTTTCGCGGGCATGGGTATAACAAAAATCGAGCTTATGCCTGTGGTCATTGAGAATTACTGCTGTCCGAGATGGGCGGATTCGTCCGAAACTGCGTCGATTTTAAAAAAGGTAAACTTGACAAGCAACATTTTAGTGGATAACAATGATTGAGTTAAATCCTAAGCACGAAGCACTAAATTCTAAACAATATCTAAATTCAAAAGCTCAAATGTTCAAAACTGTTTTGAATTTAAAATTTCTGTCATTTGAATTTGTTTCGGATTTCGATATTAGGATTTCTAATTTATTTTATGAATAAATCCCTAGTAATCGTAGAGAGTCCCACCAAGGCCAAAACTATCTCACGATTCCTGAACAACCAATATGAGGTGCAGGCGTCTTTTGGCCATATCCGCGATTTGCCGACCAGTAAAATGGGCGTGGACATAGCCCATGATTTTGAGCCTTCATATGTGATTCCTCCAAAATCCAAAAAGCGCGTCGCGGAACTTAAAAAACTGGCGTCAACCGCTCCCAGTATAATCCTGGCCACTGACGAAGACCGCGAGGGTGAGGCGATTGCCTGGCATCTTGTTCATGCATTGGGCTTAGCGGATGTAAAAAGTAAAATGGAAAAGGTAAAAAGAATAGCTTTCCATGAGATCACTAAATCCGCCATTGACGAAGCGCTTAAGAATCCCCGCGACATAGATCTCCATTTGGTGGACGCGCAGCAAGCCCGAAGAATACTCGATCGGCTGGTCGGCTACGAACTCTCCCCTTTTCTTTGGAAAAAAGTCAAACGCGGCCTCTCTGCCGGACGCGTGCAATCTGTGGCAGTACGGCTGATTGTAGAACGCGAACGGGAAATTCAAAAGTTTAAACCGCAGGAATACTGGAGCATCTTAGCCCGTTTCCTTAAGGACAGCGAGTTTGAAGGCAAACTTGCTAAAATCGACGGCAAGAGCTTGGATCGGCTTGCGATAAAAAATGAGGCGCAGGCCAAAAAAATTCTGGCTGACCTGCGGAACAATCCGGCGGAAGTCGTGGAAGTTGTCAAAAAGGAAGTCAGGCGCAATCCGGCCGCGCCATTTATCACCTCAACCATGCAGCAGGAAGCCGCGCGCAAATTCGGATTCAGCGCCAAGCAGACCATGATGTATGCCCAACAATTATATGAAGGCGTAGAATTGGGGAACGAAGGTTCTGTTGGTTTAATCACATATATGCGAACTGACTCGGTAAATCTTTCCGATCTTGCCATTTCCTCTGCCAAAGAAACGATCGGAAGCAGATATGGCAATGATTACGTTTTGCCCAGTCCCCGCCGATATGCGTCCAAATCAAAAAACGCCCAGGAAGCGCACGAAGCGATCAGGCCGACTGACCTAATGCGGGACCCTGACAGCATCAAGGCCTATTTGGACCGCAATCAGCACAAACTTTATGATTTGATTTGGAAGCGCACCATTGCCTCGCAAATGCCAGAAGCGGTGTTTGACCAGACCAGCGTGGATATTGAAATCAGATCTAAGGATAAGACCTATACCTTCAGAGCAACCGGGCAAGTCATCAGGTTCGATGGCTTTATGAAAGTTTATCTGGAAGGCACGGATGAAGAAGAAACTGAAGGACAAGAAGGTTTACTGCCAGAATTACAAAAAGGCGACAAGCCCAAGGTCATAAAAATTATCCCCAAGCAAAGCTTTACCCAACCGCCACCCAGATATACCGATGCCACGCTGATCAAAGCTTTGGAAGAGCAGGATATCGGCAGGCCAAGCACTTACGCTCCCACTATCACCACAATTCAGGAACGCGATTACGTCCACAAAATTGACAAAAAATTCCACCCCACGGAAATAGGGTTTATCGTCAATGATCTTTTGGTCGAACACTTCCCAAAAGTTGTGGATCTTAAGTTCACTGCCCAGATGGAAGATAGCCTGGATGAAATAGCGGCAGGGGAAAAACAATGGGTTCCGGTGATTAAGGAATTTTATGGGCCGTTTCATGAAAACCTGAAAGCCAAGGAAACGGAAGTCAAAAAGCACGTGGAAGCTTTGGATGAAAAGTGTCCTGATTCAGGGCATCCACTAGTAATCAAATTCGGCCGATTCGGCAAGTTTATCGCCTGCAGCAATTATCCGGAATGCAAATACACCCGCCCCATGCCAGAGGAGCAAAAACTGATTGAAGAAAACAGCGGGGAAGTTTGCGAAAGGTGCGGCAAGCCTATGGTAGTAAAGTTCGGCCGGTTCGGCTCTTTCTTGGGCTGCAGCGGATATCCGGAATGCAAGAACATCAAAAAAATCCAAAAAGGCACGGGGGTAGAATGCCCAAAATGCGGCGAAGGCGAATTGTTGGAACGGCGAAGCAAGCGCGGAATTTTCTATTCCTGTTCCAAGTATCCTCAATGCAAATTTTTGCTCAACGGAAAACCGACTGGCGAAAAGTGCCCCAAGTCCGGCGATCTTCTGATCGAAACCAAACAAGGCACAATCAAATGCAGCAACAAAGAATGTGATTTTGAAAAAGAAGTGAAGGCAGCCTAGCACAACGTATTTGCTATAATATAAATAATCATTAACAAAAAACCTATGCCAGAAACAAGGCCAGTTTCAGAACATGAGCTATCCGACGTTGATAAACAAATAATCAATCTGGATGCTCAAGGCAAAACTAAAACTAGAAAATTTAATAAGCTTTGGAAGAAAAAAGACGAATCGGCCGAAACACCAGAAAAGCCAGAAGAAATAGTGCATTAATTTGCTCATAAAACGAACCAAGGCTGCGGCGCGAATCCTCACGATGAGGAAACGCGACCGCAGCCTTTGCTGTTGCTTGTCCAGCACCGTAGTTCGATTGCAGCGAAGCTGCATATCTGTCGAAGACAGATCGAACTTCTGGTGCTGGGTTCAACCGCTTCAGCCTACCACTTGGGCAGGCTGATCGTGTCGTACCCGATCGACTTCCACGGAACCGTGACATCCCCCTCCAGAAGCTGAAAGAGGATGTCGGCCGTGTAGCCATTCTCGAGCCCGTCGGTGTAGGGAATGATGACCCAGAACGGGCCAAACACTCCCTGCGGCAGTCCGAATGAACCGTCATAGCCCGTCAACCGTACCGGGCCATTGGGCCCGTATCCGTCTGTCGTCGCCGTCATACGGAATTGCGTTAGACCCGTCTGCGGGACACCCGGTGTCCCCGCCGACTTCACCCAGAAGTTCATCCGGAACAGAAGCCCGGATGAAGCCGGATCGTTCACGACGTCTCGCCGGCTGTAGAACATCTGAACCGGCGCGCGTTTGAGAACGATCGTCCCGGCATCGTGGCTATCCTTGCCCAACACGAACTCCTTGCCGAAGTCGTCCAGGAACTCGTGGGTCCACGCTACGTAGTCCTGCGAGCTCGACCTGTTGGTCGTGTAACCCGGCGTCAGGATACCGAGCCGGTAGGTATAGCCCTTCAGGAGTTCAGTCCCGAAAAAGGTTTCATCGAACGCCGCGAAACCATTCGAGTCCATGCACCCTTGCCCGAGCGAGCTTGCGGCCGCGCGGTTGGACCGCTTTTGCGCGAGCAGGGCGCTGGGCAGCCAACTGGATGGGTAGTTCGGCTGCCGGTCCTGGAGGTCGGTGGTCCGTCGACCCATGGTGCACCACGTGGCACTGATGGGATACCACTGCGGTGGCGTGCCAGCGCGCACCCAGAGGATGACAACGGGATCTGGGTATCCGAGCGCACTCACTCCCACGCCGTCCTCATTGATGACGCGGAAGCTGATGCTCGGCCCCTGAACTGGCTGCGGCGGGATGGGCTGGGGCGGCGGGGGCGGGGTCTGCGCGGACGCCGAAGCGACGACGACGAGCGAAACTGCAAGTGTGAGCGTCCAGACGATCAGTCTCTTCATCTGCTCTCTCCTGCGGGACTTATCATATGCCCGCGGTTGAACGAATTTCCTCCTAATGATGACCTCGTCTCAAAAGACCAAATCTTGATCTTCTCAAACGAGGTCATCCATTTTAAAGAACCAGAAAGTATAGCAAATTTTCGCGGTTTTGTCAAGGCTTGCCTAAGCTCAATACAAAAGCCCCTAGTTTGCTAGGGTTATTACGATTATTAAGCTATGCCGTAACGCCGACTATTTCCAAAACTTCCCTGGCAGTTTTGGCTCCCATGAGCTTGGCGCGCAGTTCCTTGGCCCCGTCAAAGCCCGAAACATAAGCTTTGTAATGCTTTTTCATGATGTCAAAGTTCTTAATGTCTTTGAACATTTTTTCAAAAAGAAAGGTATGCTCCAGCATTACTCGCATCTTCTCGCGCAACCCTGAACTTGATTCAGGGTCTCTCAACAGAGATGCTGAATTAAGCTTGTCCCGGACTCCAATCCGGGATTCAATATTGCCGTAATGATCCTTATCTCTAAATAGCCTCGGGTTGCCAAAAATTGCCCGGCCAAGCATTACCCCGTCACAGCCAGTCTGCTTACACTTTTCTTCGGCTTCCAAAATAGACATCACATCCCCGTTGCCGAGGATCAAAGGACCGTCCTCAGAAGGCCGTCCTCTAACTAGATCAACTATCTCTGGCATCACTTCCCAATGCGCTGGCACATCGGACATTTCTTTCACTGTCCGCAAATGGACAATGATTGCGGCTAAACCTTGGCTGGCCAGAACCGGAAGCCATTCCTCGATTACCGGCTTGCCAAATCCAATCCGGGTTTTGACCGACACCGGCAAATCCCCAGCCCCTTCTTTTGCCGCCTGAATTATTTCCTGGGCCAATTTGGGATTTTTTATCAACGCCCCGCCCGCTCCTTGTTTCAACACTGCCCGATCCGGGCAGCCCATGTTTATATCCAAACCGTCAAACTTCAGCCTGCGCACGATTTGAGCGGCCTTGAAAATATTTTCAGGCTTGCTGCCAAAAATCTGCGCCACAATCGGCCGCTGCCCTTCTTCATACCAAAAATCCACGAGCAGCTTTTCTCGGCCCTTTGAGACTAGGCCATCGGCGGACACGAACTCCGTAAACATCACATCTGGTTTGCCGTATTTGGCAATGATCTTACGCATTGCCGCATCCGTGACATTAGCCATGGGCGCTAATGCCATGATGGGGTTATTTAATTTAGACCAGAAACCTCTATTCATAAACGTCTGTCATCCTGAATTCATTTCAGGATCTATCTTAAGATTCCGAAACAAGTTCGGAATGACACTAATCATATCAAATCTGGGCAAAATAAAAAAACCCTTCTATTTAAACTTCCCGGTCAAAATAATATTCGTAGTAAGAAAGAATGGCTATGGTAAAAAGCACGATCCAAAAGAAAAATTCCTCAAAGGGAAATGAAATACCAAAAAAAGAAACCCAACCAATATATTGATTGCTGGGAAAAGACCACCAGCCGATTTTCAAAGCGGTCAGTTCGTAAGCTAAATTCAGATAAAAGAAATAAGC
>JACQPC010000048.1 GCA_016207695.1 Candidatus Doudnabacteria bacterium
AACAAAACCAAAACCCAGGATGTTTACTTGGGTGATTTTCCCCTACTTACTCCCCGTGGGACTTTTGTAATCAATGGTGTGGAGCGGGTAGTTGTCTCCCAGCTGGTCAAGTCGCCGGGTGTTTTTTTTACTGGCGAGCCGGCGCGCGGCCGCAATTGGTACGGGGCCAAGATTATTCCCAATCGGGGAGCCTGGCTGGAAGTTGAGACTGACATCAACGGCGTCATCTCCGTAAAGATTGACCGCAAGCGCCGAATTCCGGTGACCGCTTTGCTGCGCGTATTTAAGTTTGAATCAGATGAGGAGATTTTGGCAGCCTTTGCTGATATTGATACCAATCCGGATATGCGGTGTATCCAAAATACTTTGGATAAAGACCCATCCAAGACAATTGACGAAGGGTTTAAAGAAGTTTATAAGCGCATCCGGCCCGGTGATTTGGCCACGGTGGATAATGCTAAATCGCTCATTGAAGCCATGTTTTTCCACGCGGACCGCTATGATTTATCGGAAGTCGGGCGCTATAAGCTTAACCAGCGCTTAAATATAGTTGGCCGGGAAGAAAAAATCCTTACCAAACAGGATTTGGTTGATATTATCAGGGAAATTATCCGGCTGAACAATACGCAAGGGTTGTGGGATGATATTGACCATTTGGCCAACCGCCGGGTCAAAGCAGTGGGGGAATTGATTCAGGGCAAATTCAGGGTTGGCCTGGCCCGCATGAGCCGGATTGCCAAAGATCGCATGAGCTTGGCGGATATCGAAACAGTCACTCCAGCCCAGCTCATCCACGTTCGGCCGATTGTGGCAGTCATCCAAGAGTTTTTTTCTTCTTCCCAACTTTCGCAGTTCATGGATCAAACCAACCCGCTTGCCGAACTTGAGCACAAGCGGAGGCTTTCGGCCATGGGCCCGGGAGGGCTGTCACGGGAGCGGGCCGGATTTGAGGTCCGCGACGTTCATCGCTCCCACTACGGCCGGCTTTGTCCGATTACCACTCCGGAAGGCCCGAACATCGGCTTGGTGGCGCATCTGGCCAGTTATGCCGTCATCAACGAATTTGGTTTTATCGAAACTCCCTACCGAAAAGTTGTTGCTGACGAATCCGGACGCAAGCGAGTGACTAATGACATAGAATATTTGGATGCCTATGAAGATGAGCATGCCGTGATTGCCCAGGCCAATGTTTTGGTGGACGAAAAAGGTTATTTTGTGGAAGATCGGACATCAGTCAGAGTGCGCGCCGAGCCTTCCATCGCGGCAACTGCCGAAATTGATTACGTGGAAGTTTCACCCAAGCAAATTATTTCTGTCACCACTTCGCTGATTCCATTTCTTGAGCATGATGACGCCAACCGCGCTTTGATGGGTTCGAACATGCAGCGGCAGGCGGTATCCTGCATCAAACCGGACGCCCCGGTTGTCGGCACTGGGGTCGAGCGCAAAGCAGCTTATGATTCCGGGCAAGTGCTGATTGCGGAAAATGACGGGGTCATTTTGTCGGTGATTGGCGAAAAAATCGTTGTTTTGGAAAAAACTGGAAAGAAGCGAGAATATTTATTGCAAAAATTCCTGCGGTCCAATACTTCCACTTCCATTAACCAGCACCCGATTGTCAGCAAGGGGCAGTCGGTAAAGGCGGGCGAACCCATTGCTGACGGCGCGGCGATTGATCAGGGCGAGCTGGCCTTGGGCCAGAATATGCTGGTGGCTTTTATGTCCTGGGAGGGCGGCAATTATGAAGATGCGATATTAATTTCCTCCCGGGTGGTGGAACAGGACCGTTATTCTTCCATCCACATTGAGGATTTTAAGGTTGACGTGCGGGATACGAAATTAGGTCCGGAGATTATTACTCGTGATATCCCCAATGTCGGAGAGGAAAAGCTTAAAGATCTGGACGAGAATGGCATTGTCCGCATCGGGGCGCAAGTGAAGGCTGGGGATATTTTGGTAGGTAAAATTACCCCTAAGGGAGAGACTGACCTGACGGCAGAAGAAAAACTTTTGCGTGTGATTTTTGGCGAAAAATCCAGGGATGTCAAAGACACTTCTTTAACCCTGCCTCATGGTGAATACGGCAAAGTCGTCCATATTCGGGAGTTTTCCCGCGAGCAGGGCGATAAATTGCCTTCTGGAGTAATTAAATCTATTCAGGTTTCAGTGGCGGTGCTGCGCAAGATTCAGGTCGGAGACAAAATGGCCGGCCGCCACGGCAACAAGGGGGTTATCTCCCAAGTGATTCCGGTTGAAAATATGCCATTTGCATCTGACGGCACTTCGGTGGATATTATTTTGAATCCCTTGGGCGTGGCCTCACGCATGAACATTGGCCAGATTTTAGAAACACATTTAGGCTTGGCTGCCAAGAAGCTGGGATACAAGGTTGCCTCGCCGGCCTTGGATGGAGTGCAGGAAGAAGTTATCAAACAGGAGCTTAAGCAGGCAGGCTATCCCGAAGACGGCAAAGTTGTTTTGTATGACGGCAAGACCGGCGAACCTTTTTCCGAAAGAGTGACGGTAGGAGTTATTTATATGTTGAAACTGCATCATCTGGTGGATGATAAGATGCATGCCCGATCCACCGGCCCTTATTCATTGATTACCCAGCAGCCATTGGGGGGCAAGGCGCAGTTTGGGGGGCAAAGATTTGGGGAAATGGAAGTTTGGGCTTTGGAAGGCTATGGAGCCGCCCATACCCTGCAGGAAATGTTGACGATTAAATCTGATGACGTAGTGGGGCGGGCCAAAACTTATGAGTCGATTGTCAAGGGCGAGCCGATCAAAAAGCCCAATGTCCCGGAATCGTTTCGGGTGCTGGTCAAGGAACTGCAGTCTTTGTGCCTGAATGTCGAGCTGGTTGGCGAACGAAAATCCGAGGAAACGGCAGGCGAAGTTAGAGAGTTGGCGACCACCGATGAAAAGTTGCCGGAATTTTCCAGTATGGAGGATAGAGCCAATAAGAAAAGTAAAGTGAGAAAATAATATGGTGACCCAGACAGAAGAATTTAAGGCAGTTAGGCTCAAGCTTGCCTCATCGCAGGATATTCTGAACTGGTCTTACGGGGAAGTAACCAAGCCTGAAACCATTAATTACCGCACACAGCGCCCGGAAAAAGACGGTCTTTTTGATGAGAAAATTTTCGGCCCGATTAAGGATTGGGAATGCTACTGCGGCAAATACAAGCGAATTCGCTACAAGGGCATTATTTGCGACAAGTGCGGTGTGGAAGTGACCCGAGCTTCCGTTCGGCGGGAGCGGATGGGGCATATTAAGCTGGCTGCTCCGGTTGCGCATATTTGGTTTTTGCGAGGGGTGCCATCGCGTTTGGGATTGGTGCTAGACTTGTCCGTGCAGGAGTTGGAGAAGGTCGTGTATTTTGCCGCCTACATTATTGTCAGCGTTGATGAAGAGGCCCGCAGCTCCACACTCGAGCAGATTGAAAAAGAGTTTAAAAGCAAGAAAAAAGAAATTGAAGGCCGCTACGAAGTTCTGGTAAATCAGGCTAAGGTCCGCGCTAAGGGGAATGAGGGAGACGCGGAAACTTTGCGCTTGCGCGAAATGGCCGCGAAAGAAAGCGAGCACTTGGAATCAATCCGTGATTTAGCCAGGTCCGAGCTGAAAAGCATTAAAAAATATCAGATTATTTCCGAGCTGGAATACCGCGACTTGTCGCTTAAATATGGGCCAGTGTTTACTGCCGGCATCGGGGCTTCCGCCATTGCCCAGCTGGTTTCGGAAATTGATTTGGAGCAAAAGTTTAAGGAGCTGCAGCAGGAGATGGCGGAGGCGGAAGGAGTGAATAAAAGAAAAATTACCAGGCGGCTAAAGCTGTTTAAGTCCATGATTCGCTCGGGGATCCGCCCGGAATGGATGATTATCCAAAACCTGCCGGTCATTCCGCCGGATCTTAGGCCCATGGTCCAGCTGGACGGCGGCCGGTTTGCCGCGTCTGACTTAAATGACCTCTACCGGAGGGTTATTAATCGCAATAACCGCTTAAAGAAACTTTTGGAAATCGGGGCGCCGGAAGTCATTACTCGAAATGAAAAACGGATGCTGCAGGAAGCCGTGGACGCCTTGATTGACAATTCTATCCGGCATGGCAAAGAAGTCACCGCCTCGACTGGCCAAAAGCGGAAATTGCGGTCCTTAGCTGATATGCTCAAGGGCAAGCAGGGCCGATTTCGTCAAAATCTGCTGGGCAAGCGGGTTGATTATTCCGGCCGCAGCGTGATTGTCGGCGGCCCCAACTTAAAGCTGCATCAGTGCGGACTGCCCAAAAGAATGGCTTTGGAGTTATTTAAGCCGTTTGTGATTTCGAAACTCATTACCCGTGAATATGCCCACAATGTCCGCAGTGCCAACCGGCTGATCGAGCAGGGTGTTACCGTGGTTTACGATATTTTAGAAGAGGTCACCAAGGATCACTATGTGCTGCTTAACCGAGCCCCTACCCTGCATCGTTTGGGTTTCCAGGCTTTTTTGCCGGTTTTGATTGAGGGCAAAGCTATCCAGATCCACCCTTTGGTTTGTCCGGCTTTTAACGCCGACTTTGACGGCGACCAGATGGCGGTGCACGTTTCCTTAACTGCGGCGGCGCAGGAAGAAGCCCGCAATATCATGTTATCAAGCAATAATTTGCTCAAACCCGCAAGTGGTGAGCCGATTATGGGTCCTAACCAGGATATGGTGTTGGGCTGTTATTGGCTGACCCGGATTCACCCTAAGGAAAAAGGCGAAGGCAAGGCTTTTGGAAGCGCCGAGGAAGCAATTTTGGCTTACCGGTCAGGCATTCTCTCCCTTAAAGCTAAGGTTAAAATTAGGCTGGGCGAAGGCTGGGGGAATAAGGGGTTGATAGAAACGTGCGTTGGGCGAGTTTTGTTCAATGAAGTTTTGCCAACTGAAATGCGGTTTGTCAATGATGTGATGGATAAAAAGCGGCTGCAGCAGGCGGTTGCGGTTTGTTACCGCGATCACGGCATTGAACGCACAGCCAGCCTTTTGGACGATATTAAAAGAATCGGGTTTTATTATGTCACCAAGTCCGGGATCTCTTGGGGCATGGAGGATTTGCGAGTGCCTAGAATCAAAGCAGAGCTTTTGAAGAAAGCGGATGAAGAAGTGCTGAAAACTTTTGAACAATATCAGCAAGGCTTGCTGACTGCGCATGAGCGCTACAATCGCGTGATTGAAATCTGGGCCGAGGTCAGGGACAAAATTACTGAAGCCATCACAACGACCTTGGATGAATACGGCACAGTTTACCAAATGGTCAATTCTGGCGCGAGGGGATCAGTTTCCCAGATTGCCCAAATGGCCGGAATGAAGGGGCTGGTGACCAACCCGGCTGGCGATGTGATCGAGCTGCCGGCCCGCGATTCTTTTAAAGAAGGCTTGAATATTTTGGAATACTTTATTTCCACTCATGGCTCAAGAAAAGGCATGACCGATACGGCGCTTCGGACCGCTGACGCCGGATACTTGACCAGAAGATTAGTGGATGTCGCGCAGGACATTGTAGTCAATGCCGACGACTGCGGAGTAAAGGAAGGCCGGCTCATCACCAGAGCTTCTTCCGAAGCTTTAGGCCGGCCTTTGGCTCGAAGGATTTTTGGCCGCAGCCTGGCCAAAGGCGTAAATGACGCAAAAGGCGAGGTAGTTGCCAAGGCCGGCGAGTTTATCGATGATAAATTGGCGGAAAAAATTGATAAGTCAGGAGCTTCCGAAGTGGAAGTGCGCACCGTGCTGCGCTGCGTTTTGACTCGCGGCGTGTGCGCGGCTTGCTATGGTTATGATTTGGGCTTTAATCGGCCGGTGGAATTGGGCGCGGCGGTGGGAATTGTGGCAGCCCAGGCCATTGGCGAGCCAGGGACGCAGTTGACCATGAGAACTTTCCACACAGGCGGGGTGGCGGGACTGGATATTACGCAAGGACTTCCCAGGGTGGAAGAGCTGTTGGAAGCCAGAGAGCCAAAAGGACAAGCCGCAATTTCAGAAATTGACGGCTTCGTGGCATCAGTCAAAAGCAGCAACAAGGAGCTGGTGCTGCGAGTCGAGGCTAAGGACTTGGCCAAAGATGAATACCTTTTGCCAGAAGCCCAAAATCTCCAGCTTAAGGAAGGTGAGACAGTCAACCAGGGGGATCCGCTTTTCATGGATGCCAAGGGAGATGCTGTGCGCGCCAAGAACGCCGGCATTGTGAGAATTGAGAAAAACAAGCTGACAGTAATCAGGGAAGCGGAAAATTTTAAGGAATACACGGTGCCAGCAGGCTTAGGTGCGGTGGTGAAGGAAGGCGATCTGGTAGTTTTGGGGCAACCATTGACTGAAGGAAACCTGAACCTCAATCAGCTGTTTGCGCTCAAGGGTATTGGAGCCTGCCAGGATTATTTGATTTCAGAAGTGCAGGAGATTTATGCTTCCCAGGGGCAGAATGTCAATGAGAAGCATATTGAGATTATCGTCCGGCAAATGTTTTCCAAAGTCCGGATCACGGAATCTGGCTCAACAGAACTTTTGATTGGTGACATAGTTGATAAATCGAGGCTGGCCATGGCCAACAAAGCCTTGCCGCCCAACGCCAGACTGGCAGCCGCCGAACAACTACTTATGGGAATCACCAAATCATCCTTGAACACCGAGTCATTCTTGGCTGCTGCTTCTTTCCAAGAGACCACCCGGGTGCTTATTGAAGCGGCTGTTTCTGCCAAGACTGATTATTTGCGCGGGCTTAAGGAAAACGTCATTATCGGCAAGCTCATTCCAGCTGGAACTGGGTATCGTCCGGAGGCCCTGGGAGAAAAGGAGGCGGATGAGGTGGCTGACAATGCCTGAAAATAATAGCCATGAATAGCTTTATTAAAATTATTATCCTGGTTATTTTAGTCTTGGCAATCTTATATACTTTGCCCCAACCATCAAATCATGAAGAAGAGCCCTTTTTGGAAACTGATGTGCAGGTAGCAACTCCCAAACCTGGTGATCTGGTCAGCAGTCCCTTAGTGGTGGAAGGCAAGGCCCGGGGGACGTGGTTTTTTGAGGCCAATCTCCCAGTGACATTGAAGGACAGCAATGGCAAAATTTTGGCGCAAAAAGGTTTTATGGCCCAGGGCGAATGGATGACAGAAGATCACGTATCGTTTGAGGGAACCCTGGAGTTTGCCCAACCGGAAACCGAATACGGAGTGCTTTTGATCGAAAAAGACAATCCTTCCGAGTTGTCCGAGTTCGACGCCTCCTTCGCCGTGCCAGTTAGATTTCGATAATTTGCTATAATATAAACACTGCCGTGATCGGAATGGAAACAGCGCAAGCTTAACTACGGAGCTAAGGGCTTAAAGCCTTAAGGGTCTTTATGCGGATGTCCACACTCCCAACTCCGCAAGGCAGTTA
>JACQPC010000051.1 GCA_016207695.1 Candidatus Doudnabacteria bacterium
CCATGACATGTTCGAAGGACTATTACGATAAGAATTATTCAGTTTATTCTCCCCCTTGACGGGGGAGATGTCCGGCGAAGCTTAAGCTAGACGGACAGAGAGGGTGGTTTAAGCCCCTCATCTGTCACTAGCGTGACATCTTCTCCCACAAGGGGAGAAGAAATAGTTGAAAAAAACTCTATGGAATACACCTACCAAGCCAGAGATGAAAAAGGGATGATGCGCACCGGCACCGTCGTGGCCATAAACGAGGCCAGCGCTTTTGATATTCTTTCAGGCCACGGGCTGATTGTCATAAAAATTTTCCCTTTGACCAAAGTTTCGCTGCTGCAAAGCCTCGATATACTAGATTGGATTTCAGCCAAGGACATAGTTTTGTTTTCCCGCCAGCTGGCGACGCTGATTAACGCCAAGGTTCCCATTGTCCAGGCTTTGAAAATTCTGCGCATGCAAGTTTCATCAAAGCGGCTGCAGAACATCATCGCGGAAATTTCCAGCAAGGTTGAAAGCGGCAACAGCCTGTCCGAGGCCATCAGCCAATACCCCAATATTTTTTCCAATCTTTACGTGAGCTTGGTGCACGCCGGGGAATTGTCGGGCACTTTGGACGAATCGCTGTCTTACTTGGCAACCCAACTCGAGAAGGATTATGAGCTGCGCTCCAAAGTGATTGGCGCCATGATTTATCCGGCATTTATCATTTCCGCCTTGCTGGTGGTGGGAATCCTGATGTTTATTTTCGTATTGCCTCCCCTGGTTTCGATCTTGCAGGAAGCGCAAGTTGATTTGCCTATCACGACCAAGATTCTAATAGCTGCCACAAATATTATCCAGCATTTTTGGTGGCTGCTGCTTCTGGCCCTGACCGGCTTGGCTATCGGCTTGCGAGTCTATATCCGGACCTATTCAGGTCGCTTGATGATTGATTATTTCAAAATTAAATCTCCCATTTTTGGAAAATTGTTTGTAAAAATTTATATGTCCAGGTTTGCCCGCAATTTATCTACCCTGCTGGCGGGGGGAATCCCCGTGGTCAAGGCTTTGGATGCGGTGGCAGATATCGTGGGCAACCAGGTTTATAAAGAAATCATCCTGGATGCTTCGCAAAAAGTCCGCAACGGCAAAAGCATTTCGTCAGCCTTAACCGAAGACCCGGAGTTTCCGCCGATAGTTTCGCAGATGATCCAAATCGGCGAAAGCACCGGAGAATTGCAGCAGATTTTGGACAAATTGGCCTCTTTTTACGAAAAAGAAGTGGAAGGAGTGCTTAAGATCTTAACCACCCTGATCGAGCCGATCATCATGTTGATTTTGGGCATGGCGGTGGCCGTGATGGTTGCAGGAATTTTATTGCCGATATATAATTTAGCCAGTGCAGCTTAGTCGAGAGGGGGTGAATCAATGAAACACATATCAAAGGTCAAAGAAAAAGGTTTTACGTTAATTGAATTGCTAGTGGTCATTGCCATTATCGGCATTTTGGCCGCTGTGGTCTTGGTTTCTCTTAACTCGGCTCGAGCCAAATCAAGGGATGCCAAACGTCTAGCTGACGTTAGACAAGTTCAAACGGCGTTGGAGCTGTTCTACAATGACAATGGGAGCTATCCGCAGGAATCCAGCAACGCGGCCTCCGGCACGGACGGCACCTCGCCATACCTATTTAATACCTATTTGAGTGCTTGGCCTACTTCTCCCACTCCTCCCGACAACCCGTCCGGCGGCAGCACTTGCACTACTGGTAACAACATTTATGACTACAATGCCACGGGGGCGGATCCCACGACGTATAGTGTAGTCTTCTGTTTGGGTGGAGTCACCGGCGGTTATGCCGCAGGTTTGCATACTGCTTCTCCAAGCGGCATCCAGTAATTTGGATTTAGATGGTCTTCTCCCAAAGAGTTTGGGGGAAGCCATGTGAATCCAATTTCCAATTTCCAATTTCCAATTTCCAAAAGAGGCTTTACCTTAATTGAGCTTCTGGTAGTAGTGGCGATTATTGGCCTGCTTTTGTCCGTGATTATGGTGGCGCTGGGCAATGCCAGACTTAAGTCACGTGACGCCCGAAGGCTTTCCGATATGCAGCAGGTTAAATCCGGCATGGACATATATTACAGCCTAGGTTCAGGATATGTTGACGCGGCCTCTTGGACCACGGCGCAGAGCAGTGGTAGTACTTTGTCTTGTTCGGGAACCGAGGTGTTGAAAGTGCCGCAGGATCCTCTCAATATCGGCAACCCGGCTTTTGTTTATACTTATACTCCAGGCGGCAACACAACTACCGGTTGCGGCGGCACCGTTTATTCGAATTTTAAAGTTCAGTTTCAAACAGAAGGACCCACCAGTCTTGGTCCGCCAACTACTTATTACTTAAGCCCTGCAGGGATTACGACGACTCCGCCGTTCTAGTCATCGTTATGGTCATTGTTATTGTTATCGTGCTAGGTTTGATAACAGGCAGTTTCTTGAATGTCGTGATTTTCCGCCTTCATTCCGGAAAGTCTTTTTTGTTCCGACGCCGAGCATTTAGTTCGGGTCGGAACTCCGACCGCGCAAGCGCGTCGGAGTTGGCTAGATCGCAATGCTTAACATGTGGCAGGCAATTGCAAGCTTTAGACTTAATTCCGTTGTTGAGTTTTCTTTTCTTGCGAGGCAAATGCCGCTATTGCGGAAAAAAGATTTCCTGGCAGTACCCGATAGTTGAACTAGCCACCGCGATCACCTTTGGTTTGCTAGTTCAAAATTTTCAATTTTCAATTTTCAATTTTCAATTTTGGTTTCAAGCAATCATCGCATCTTTTCTGATTGTTATTGCTGTCTATGATTACAAGCACTATTTAATCCTAGACAAGGTTATTTTGCCAGCAAGTTTGACTGCTCTAATTTATCAGATTTGGCAAGGCAATTTAGCATGGGCCTTACTCGGGGCTTTGATTATCGCTGGTTTTTTTTCCCTGCAGTATTTTGCTTCAAAAGGCAGATGGATTGGATTCGGCGACGTCAAACTGGGGATTTTTCTAGGGTTAATTTTCGCCCAAAACGCCCTGGGGTTTTTGGTCTTTGCATATGTTGTTGGCGCTGTCGTTGCTTTGCTGCTTATGGCATTTGGAGGCAAGGGGCTTAAGTCCCGCGTTCCCTTTGGAACAATCTTAGGCTTTTCTGCTATAATTTTCTTGCTATGGGGGGATAGGCTAGTTCAGTGGTATCTTAGATTATTGGGAATATAGAATATTGAATGTAGAATATGGAACAAAAAGCAAAAATAAAATCATTTAAAGATTTAATAGCTTGGCAGGAAGCTCATAGGTTAGTTTTGACTCTTTATGGGATAACTAATCAATTTCCGCACGAGGAGCAGTTTGGCTTATCGGGGCAGTTGCGCCGAGCGGTTGTTTCAATCACCTCAAATATTGCCGAAGGTTTTAGAAGGCAGTCGAATCGGGAAAAAATCCAGTTTTATTCTTTGTCGTTAGGATCACTAAGCGAAGTTGAAAGCCAAATTATCATTGCGAGAGATATTAAATATATATCTGAAGATGAATATAACAATATCGATGTTCAGATTAAAACCGTTTTTCGTTTATTAAATGCATTTATAAGATCAACGAAAGATAATAAACTACATTCCACATTCCACATTCCACATTCCCGCAACAAAGGCTTTACTCTCATCGAACTTATGATTGCGGCGGCGGTGATGGCGATTTTGGCGTCTGTCACCGTGGCTAATTTTCGCGAAAGCGAAAGGAATAAAACTTTGGCTGCTGGGTCAGATATGGTCGTCAACGCCGTAAGGAATGCCCAAAACCGAGCTTTTGCCTCGGAAGCAATTGCTTCTTCCACCTGCACCATCAATTCCATTCCAGACCGCGCGCCAAAAAGTTATTTAATCGTGTTTGGCTCCCAAACCAGCGCCACCCTTTATGGAGTTGATAAGTGCGATAATGCTGTCGCTTTGGAGACTTATTTATATCCCAAGGATGTCTTGGTTCAATCCAATGGCTACGTTTTAAACAGCGCTGTTGTTGGCAGCCTTCAGATCAAGTTCACGCCGCCCTTTGCAGCCACCACTGCTTCCTCTGATGCCGGTATTAATCAAGGGACCTTTTCTTCCTTTACTAGTTCAGAAGTCACTATAGGCATTGCCAGCAAGGTGCGGACCATTACTGTAGATGGAGTTTCCGGCAAGGTTGAGGCCAATGATATTAAATCTTCGGGCATTATTCAACTCTCGCCTTCCCCGAGCCCCAGCCCGTCTCCCAATCCTCCGCCGCCTCAAACCGGGACTATTGTTGTTCAGTCCAATGTCGCTGTCCCAGTCAACACTCCTTGGACCATTTCAGGACCGGTTAATTATCAGGGGTCAGGAACCAATGCGTCTTATCCTAATTCGCAAGTCAGCCCGCCTAGCTATACCATGAGTGCCCCAACCATTCCCGGTTACGATCCGCCCATTGTCACTCCGTCCAGCACGCAAAATTTAACCGCCAACTCCACCGTCACTTTTACCTTGACTTATAACCAAGAGCTCCCAAACCCGCCGCCTCCCCAGGAAGGCCAAGACGGCGCAGTGACGATTTCGGGAAATGTCAATTGCACCACCACGCCAATTGCTGCTGGCCGAAGCTTTGGGGACTGCATTGCCACCGCAGTTGCGAAACAAGCGGACAGCGGAAAAGATAAGGTTGATGTAGCAGCCGACACTGGGCTTAATTCAGGCGATGAGATCATGATCATTCAAATGACCGGAGCCAATGCCGGCCAATATGAATTCGGTCAGATCCAAAACATCGGCGGCAAAAAAATTACTTTGAAATCCAATTTAGCCAATAGTTATGACAGTTCGGGCGCGCAAGTTGTCCGCGTGCCAAATTATTCCACCGTGCAAATTAACGGCAACAGTTCTCTTACAGTGTCTGCCTGGGATGGAATAACTGGTGGGGTTTTGGCTATGCGTGTCGCCGAAAGTTTAACTATTAGTTCCGGCGGACTGATTGATTTGAACGGCAAGGGATTTACTGGCGGCGCAGGCGGTTCAGGCGGCGCAGGCGGCCCGGCTGGGTATGTTGCTTACGGCAATTTTGGAAACAGTGGGAGCGCTGGGAGTGCTGGTGCTGGGCCAGGAGCCGGCGGCGCTGGCGGCGTGGGAGGTGGTGCGGGCCGGACTGGCTGCTGCGCTTCCATGGGCGGCGGCGGCGCTGGCGGAACCGGCGGCGGCGGCGCTGGCGGTGGATATGGAGCGGTCGCATCAGCTGGTATAGCAGGATTTGGCGGAACTGGCGGGCATATTGGCGGCAATAATCAAATAGGCGGCGGTGCGGGTGCAGCTGGCAGTGCGGGAAGCGCTGGCATAAGCTACGGCACCTCGAATCTTTCGACTCTTTTCTTAGGCTCTGGCGGCGGCGGCGGCGCTGGCGGTTCAGGCGGCGGCGGCGGCAACGCTTCCAGCTCAACTGCCGGCAATGGCGGCGGCGGCGGGGCTGGTGGTTCAGGCGGCGCTGGCGGCGCTGGCGGCGGCATAATTTATGTCAGCGTTGGCACTTTTACGAACAGTGGAACGATTCGCGCTAACGGTTTAACAGGATCCCCCGGAAGCAACGGCATTAACGGAGCAAATAGCACAGGGGGCGGAGGCGGCGGAGGCGGCGCTGGCGGGGCAGCGGGCGGCGGCGGTTCGGGCGGTTCAATTTATCTTTCTTTATCGTCCGTTGCGCAAAACGGCACAATTACCGCTCTGGGTGGCAGTGGCGGAAGCAGTGTTGGTCGAGGCGGCAATGGCGGCTCTGGCGGAGGCAGCACGGGCAATACTTGCGGCGGCGGCGGCGGCACCGGGGTAGTGGGCGGCACCGGCGGCACGGGCCAGTCCTGCAATGGTTCCGGGGAAGAAAACGGCACAGCAGGCGCTACTGCATCCCCGGGGTTAGGCGGCAATGGCGCTGTGGGCCGGATTCAAAATCCCGGACCAACTCCACCGCCCCCGCCACCTGCGATTGGCACGATCAATGTGTCCTCCAATATTGCCGCTTCGTGGACAATTTCCGGGCCTGCCAATTTTTCCGGCTCCGGCACTTCCGGTTCTTATCCGAATGCCGCAGTCGGCAATTATACCATCACCGCCCAGGCCGTTTCTGGATACAGCGGGCCGACCATTAGTCCTTCAAGCAGTCAAACTTTAACTTCTGGCTCCACTATCACGTTTAGTTTAAACTACACGGCCAAGCTGGGGGCAACACAGGCGACCGCGGCTGCTAGCTGCAAAGCCATTTTGGATGCAGGTGCTTCCAGCAGCGACGGGGTTTATTGGATTGACACTAACAGTGGGTCAACTTCAGATGCTTTCCAAACCCAGTGTGACATGACTACGGCTGGTGGCGGCTGGACGCTTTTGTTCCAGCGACGCGGGGGGAGTTCCAATACTGAATCCTGCGGCAGTAGCGTCAATTCTTTCCTGCACAGCACCTGCGGGTCAGCCAACTCCTTGAACTATTCGGATTCCTTCAGCATCAACGTCAACAATACCCCGGCGCATGACGAGTACCTCTTCACACAATTTGATTCCGGGTTGTCTCGTGACAGCAATGATGCATTTATCATAGGCTTCGGGGGCAATCTGTTTCCCGATGCGGGTGCGGTCAACAACATTGTCATTAACAAAATTTGCGACATCAATAACGGTAGTTGCGATACTAGCGATGTTTATTGGAAGTATTGGGGAGATGGCTGGTTTGGCGATTCTCGCTGCAACCGCAATGATTCCAATACTGGTCAGGCTTATCACGGTATTTATGGCTATTGCCACAGCGGGTGGGCTGATTACAGTGCCAACAGCTTGTTCGGGGACCGCTCATTTTATCAGGAAACCAAGTTATGGGGTTACAATCAATATGGTAGCGGAGATTATATGGAGCGGGTTTATGCTCGTTGCAATTCCGGTAGCTGTAGTGCCACCGGCCCGGCCCTTGGCAGTGGCACTGGCCTGACTGGCATTTACTATGAAGGCAAGAATTTTGAAACCCTGTTTTCTACCAGGACTGATGCTTCGATTAATTTTGATTGGGGCGACAGCGCTCCGATTTCCGGTATGGCTAGGGATAATTTCTCTGTGCAGTGGATTGGGCAAGTGCAGGCGATTACAACCGGGACATACACCTTTGTTATTGGCGGCGATGACGGTGTCAGACTGTGGGTTAATAATCAGCTGATTGCCAATGACTGGTCAAATCATGCTTATCGCGAAACTTCAGGCAACATTAGCCTGACCGCCGGACAGAAGTATGATATTAAGATGGAAATGTATGAAGGTGGCGGTGACGCTTCCGCCAAACTCTTTTGGTATTATCCGGACAAGCAAGTGGTTCCAGTAACCCAACTCTATCCCGGAACCCCGCCAGTGGTAGTGCACACCTGTGACACCAGTTTCCCGAACAATGAATTCCGTGTTTGTTTCTTTGATGGCACATCGGCCCCGACTTCGGCTGCGACAGTACTCTCTCAATCCACGCAGACCACGGTGTCTTCCCCGGTCGGCAGTTGGTCAGGGTTTAATAATGATTGGCAGCAAGGCCAGATTGCCAACACAGGTAAGTCCGACCAGGTCTCCGGTGTCTGGCGCGGCAATATCAATTTCCAAAACGGCAATTATGTTTTCCATACGGTTTCCGATGACGGAGTAGAGCTAAAGATTGATGGCACGACTGTGATCAGCAACTGGTCAGACCACCCGCCGGAACAGAATAATTCTTCGTCCGTAAGCTTAAGCGGTACTCGCCAAGTCCAGCTTCGCTGGTATGAAAATGGGGGCGGGGCCAGGATCCAGCTGTGGTGGGATTACAGCCCTCCGACA